>JALXER010000369.1:7081-10686 GCA_027069385.1 Paracoccaceae bacterium | reverse complement strand
CGGCGACTTGGTTTTCACCACCGGCGGCTGGCCTTCGGGGCCGGGGCGCAGGTCGCGCACCTGCATGGCGCAGGACGCGGCGGGTTTGGGCGGGCCTCCGACGACCTCGACCAGACACATGCGGCAATTACCCGCGATGCTCAGGCGTTCATGGTAGCAAAAGCGCGGAATCTCTATGCCCGCGACCTCGGCGGCCTGAAGGATGGTCATCGCCCCGTCAACTTCGATTTCATTCCCGTCGATGATGATTTTCTTAAGATCAGTCATGGGCTGTTTCCTGCATTTCGCGTGTCTTTCTCATTGGCATACCCCGCCAAGAGGCAAAGCCTGATGGGGGACCAACGGCGTTTTGCGTACTATTTCTGGCAAGGGGCGTTTCATCATGGTTCCGGTCAAAAGGTCTCTTCTTCGGGAGTCGGTTCGGGCTCGGGTTCCGGTTCGGGCACCGGTTCCGGTTCGGGTTCCGGTTCCGGTTCGGGGGTTACAACGGGCGCGGGGGCGGGGGCAACCGATACCTGTACCAGCCCGGTCAGATAGGATGCCAGCACCGCATCTGAACGGGCTTGCGAGCGGGCCTGCGCGCAGACCTGCGGGTCGCTTAGCGATGCCAGCGATGCGATGGTGTTGTCGCGCGTGGTCTGCATGGCGCTGTCCAGCCTGGGCAATGCGCAGCCTTGGGCCTGACCCGGTGTTGCTTCGCATATGGCGTTGCGGTTGGCTTGCAGGGTCTGTTCGTTGAACTCGATATTCGGGCAGCGGTCGGCAAAGGCCTTGGCGTAACCGGCACTGCGCCCGACATTGGTAGCGAAATAGCTGTCCTCGGCGGCTCCACCGGTCGCGTATTCTTCCGTACATGCGGCCAGAAACCCCACGCTTCCAACCAGTAATATCCCCCTAAGCCACATCGCCCTACTCCGCTGCTATCGAGCTGACCCGCCCGGTTTTCTGATACTTTATCCTGTCTTCAATTTCGTTCCTGAAATGGCGCACCAGCCCCTGAATGGGCCATGCCGCCGCGTCACCAAGGGCGCAAATCGTGTGGCCCTCTACCTGTTTGGTTACCGAAAGCAGCATATCGATTTCCTCGATCTCGGCCTCGCCGGTTACCAGCCGGTCCATGACCCGCATCATCCAACCGGTGCCCTCGCGGCACGGGGTGCATTGGCCACAGCTTTCGTGTTTGTAAAACTTGGACAGCCGCCAGATCGCCTTGATCACGTCGGTGCTTTGATCCATCACGATCACAGCCGCCGTCCCCAGCCCCGAGCGTTGCTCGCGCAGCCAGTCGAAATCCATAATCGCATCATCGCAGATGTCGGCGGGCAGCATCGGCACCGACGACCCGCCCGGGATCACCGCCTTGAGGTTCTTCCAGCCGCCGCGCACGCCGCCGCAATGCTTGTCGAGCAACTCGCGCAGTGGAATCGACATTTCTTCCTCGACAACACAGGGGCGTTCCACATGGCCCGAAATGCCGAACAGCTTGGTGCCCGCATTATTGGGTCGGCCCATGCCGGCAAACCAGTCGGCCCCGCGGCGCAGAATGGTCGGCACCACGGCGATGCTTTCAACGTTGTTGACCGTTGTCGGCGCACCATACAGGCCAACGCCCGCAGGAAACGGCGGTTTCATCCGCGGCATGCCCTTGCGCCCCTCAAGGCTTTCGAGCAGCGCGGTTTCTTCACCACAGATATACGCGCCCGCGCCGTGGTGCAGATACAGGTCGAAATCCCAGCCCGAACCGGCGGCGTTCTTGCCCAGCAATCCGGCGTCATAGGCCTCGTCAATGGCGGTTTGCAGCGCCTCGCGTTCGCGAATGAACTCGCCACGGATATAGATATAGCCCGCATTGGCCCCCATGCCGAAACCGGCATAAAGGCAGCCCTCTACCAGCGTGTGCGGATCGTGGCGCATAATTTCGCGGTCTTTGCAGGTGCCCGGCTCGGATTCATCGGCATTCACCACCAGATAGGACGGGCGACCGTCGCTTTCCTTGGGCATGAACGACCATTTAAGCCCGGTCGGAAACCCGGCCCCACCGCGCCCGCGCAGGCCCGAGGCCTTGACTTGCTCAACGATCCAGTCACGGCCGTTCTTGATAAACCCCGCCGTGCCGTCCCAGGCACCGCGCGATCTGGCCCCGGCTAGGCTGCGATCCGCCATGCCGTAAATATTGGTAAAGATCCGGTCTTTATCCTTGAGCATTTTATTCTCCGTCGTTCTGGCGCTGCCGCCAGACCCTAAACAACACAATCATCGCAAAGGCAAACCCTGCCAGCGCGATCAGATCAAACAAAAAGGCATAGCGAACCGGCAGGCCCAGCTTTTCGCCCAGCCACGCGCCGCCCATAAACACAACCACAGCGCCAAGCATCACATAGGATGCCAGCCGGGTCTGTCTGGTTTGGGTTTCGCGGTTCATCACTGTCTTTCTGTCCGTGGTGGTGCGACGGCTGCCCGCCGCACCGGTTTCTTATTTCTTGGCAAGCTCTTTGGCTTGCGCGACCCAGTTATCCCGGCTGATCCGGCCTTTGAACGCGGCCAGATTCTGGTCGGCCCAGACGACTTCTTGCGCGGTCCAGCTGGCGATCTGATCAAAGTGGTAAACCCCTTTGGCGTTCAGGTCTTTTTCCAGCTTGGGGCCGATGCCCTTGATCTTTTTCAAGTCATCCGGCCCGCCTTCGCGCGCCTCGCTCAGCAGCTCCGGCTTGACCCCTTCGCCCTCTTCTTCAGGCTCAGGTTCGGGTTCTGGCTCGGGCTCAGGTTCCGGTTCCGGCTCGGGTTCCGGCTCAGGCTCAGGCTCCGGTTCGGGTTCCGGCTCGGGTTCCGGCTCAGGTGCGGGTTCCGGCTCAGGCTCAGGTGCAGCCTTGGCAGGCGGTTCCTTGGCCGGAGCAGGCGGCGTATCGTGTTTCATCACCGGTTGCGACGGTTTGGCACCGGTCCGGTTGATCGTGCGGGCCTGGCAAATGGTGTTGACCACCAAAATCCCGATCCCGAACAAAATTAAAAACAGAACTACTGCAAGCCAGATCGGCAAAACCTTTGCCAACAGCCAGGACAGCAGGCCCACCAGAATTGCCGCGATGACATAGCCGATCGCCTGGCAAGTGTGGTCCTTCATACTGTTATCTACCATTTCTTCCTCCTCGGTTGCGTTTCACCCGACCCTCTTATTTAGTCACCAGTTCTTTTGCCTGTGCGACCCAGTTATCCCGGCTGATCCGGCCCTTGAAACTGACCAGATGTTCGTCAGCCCAGGCGACCTCTTTTGCCGTCCATGATGCGATCTGGTCAAAGTGATAGACCCCCGCACCGTTCAGTTCTTTTTCCAGTTTCGGCCCGATGCCCTTGATTTTCTTCAGATCATCCGGCCCGCCCTTGCGTGCCGCGCTCAACAGTTCGGGCTTGTCCTCGTCACCCGGCTGCGCCGCCGGAGCCTCGACGGGTTTCGCCTTGGGCTTGGGTGCGGGCTTCTCGGCCTTGGGTTTGGGCGCGGGGGCCGGTTTTTCGGCCCTGACCGCCGGACGCCGGATAATCGGCACCTCGTCGCCCTGAATGCGTTTTACCGTATCGCCCAGCACCACCGCCAACGCGACCGAGCCGTT
>JALXER010000369.1:0-7071 GCA_027069385.1 Paracoccaceae bacterium | reverse complement strand
TCGCCCGACAGGTCTTTCAGCACCGTGGCCCCGCCAAGCGGTTCGGCGGAAAAGCGGCCGTTTTGCGGCCCCGGAAGCGGGGTTTCGCCGCGACGGAACGCCGCCAGAATCTCGCGAAAGCTTTCGGCGGTCAGGTCTTCGTAGTAATCCTTGCCGATCTGCGCCATCGGCGCATTGGTGCAGGCACCCAGACATTCGACCTCTTCCCAGCTCAGCTTGCCATCCTCGGAAATCTCGAACGGGTTGGCGGCGATTTCCTCGCGGCATACACTGATCAGATCCTCGGCCCCGCAAATCATGCAGGATGTCGTGCCGCAAATCTGGATATGCGCCACGCCGCCAACCGGCTGCAACTGGAACATAAAGTAAAACGTCGCCACTTCGAGCGCCCGGATATACGCCATGCCGAGCATATCTGCCACGGTTTCAATGGCGGGCTTGCTGAGCCAGCCTTCCTGTTCCTGTGCGCGCCAAAGCAGCGGAATCACCGCGCTGGCCTGTCGGCCCTCGGGGTATTTGGTGATCTGCGCCTCGGCCCATTGCAGATTGGCAGGGGTGAAAGCAAAGCTTTCGGGCTGTTCGCTGTGAAGTCGGCGTAGCATTACCGGCATATCTCCGTAGTCAAAGGAGGGGGACACCCCCCCTTTGGGTTAGTTGTTTTGATCAAGAACGACCGTTCCACTATTGCGCCTCGCAGTAAGGTTCGGCGACGAAAAAGTCGTAATTGTCATCAAATGCGCCCACGCCAAGGTTGATCAGCTGTTCCATGGACAGATCATAAAAGATCGGTGCAGGGTCGGCGTCCCACAGGGCGCGATAGTCAAGTGTGCAGTTGTTTTTCGCAATGAAGTCAATGAACTGCGCGATATTGGGGTTGCTGAATACCGCGGCATCCGGCTCTACCGACGGGGTCAATACCGGGCGGCGGACCGTTTGCGGCGTTTCGACCGGATCAGGCGTCACCACCGGATCGGGCGTTACCACCGGATCAGGGGTTTGAACCGGTGCAACACCGGTCGCCACGCATTCGGCCCCCGGTACGCTAAGCGTAGACCCGTTGACCAGTTCGGCAATCCCCGCATCGATCAGTTCGTTGGCGATGGCAAAGGCGGTGCCGCCATCGATTCCGGCAGCGCCGAACACCGTGTTGACGTCGGCCGCCTCGATCGAACACCCGTTGGCCCCGAGGATAGTCAGGAAGGATTGCACATCGGCGCGGTCGGTCAGCGCGGGTTGGGGTGCCTCGACCGGATCAGGGGTAACGACCGGATCAGGTGTCACCACCGGATCGGTGGTGGTAGCCACACAAATACCCGGCATGGCCAGCGTGGACCCGTTGACCAGTTCGGCCAGCCCCGCGTCGATCAGCTCGTTGGCGATACCAAAGGCGGCGTTGCCATCCATGCCCGCGGCACCGAATACCGACACCACATCACCGGCGGCGATCTCGCAACCATTGGCCGAAAGCACACCGACAAAGGCCTGCACATCGGCGCGGTCCAGCAAGCCGTTTTGCGGCTCGACCACGGGATCGGGGTTCATCACCGGATCGGGCGTAATCGGCATAGGCGTGCTGCCGACACCGGCGCAAACATCGGCCGGAACGCTCAGCATGTTGCCATTGGCCAGCTCGGCAATGCCTGCATCCATCAATTCGTTGGCAATGCCAAAGGCGGTGTTGCCATCCATGCCGCCCGCACCGAACACGGCGGGCACATCTCCGGCGCTAACGGTGCAGCCGTTGGCCTGCAATATGGTCAGGAAAGCCTGCACATCGTCACGCCCCAACAGGCCCGGTTGCGGTTGCACAACCGGATCGGCATTGGGCGTTACCGGCGTCGCAGGCGTGTTGGAAATCGGGCAAATCGAGGCCGAAACCATCAGGTTTCCATCCTGAACCAGCGCCAGTTGCCGATCAACCATTTCGTTGGCGATCCCGAAGGCGGCGTTGCCGTCAACGCTGCTGTTGGCGAATGCGTTCAGCACGTCGGTTGCGGCGATCTCGCAGTTATTTGCGCTCATCACTGTCAGGAATTCGCGCACATCGGGCCGGTCCATGAACGGGTCACCGGTTGGCGTGGCATCGGGCGCAACCGGAACCTGCGTCGCCCCTGCGGGCGGGCAGATATTCGACGAAACCGTCAGCACGTTATTGTCTACCGCCGCATCGCCCTGATTGATCAGAGTAGAGGCAATGTTGAACGCCGTCGCGCCGTCAATCGCCTGATCGGCAAAGACGCTGTTCACATCCGCCGCCGCAATTGCACAGCCATTGGCGCCCAGCACCTGAAGGAACACATCCAGATCACTGCCACCACTTGCCGGCGGGGTCACCGGTGTCGGGGTAGGAGTCGGGGTCGGCGTTACCACCGCAGCGGGCGGGCAAATCGCGCCTGAAACCACCAGATTGCTGCCATCAATAGAGGCCAGCCCCAAGCCAATCAGTTCATCCGAGATACCGAACGCCGCGGCACCGTCAATCGGGGCATTGGCAAAGGCATTCATCACATCGGCGGCACCAATCGAACAATTGTTGTCGCCAAGCACGCTCAAAAACGCCTGAATGTCGGCCCGTGCGGCCATATCAGCGGGCAAGGCCCCGTTGCCGGTATTAACCGGAGGTGTGGGCGTCGGAGTCGGATCAACCGAAGGAGCCGAGCAAAGATCGCCGTTAACCGTAATAACCCCGCCTGACATGGTGGCGTGCCCTTCGGAAACCAGCTGGTTCGCGATCTCAAAAATGCGGGTGGTATCAATGCCCACCCCGTCGAATACCGTGGCAACCTGCGTGGCGTCCAACTGGCAGCCATTGGGTTGAATGGTCGCAATAAACAGGTCAACGTCGTTCACCTGCGGTGTTTCCACCGGAGGAACCTGAACCGGAGCAGCACCACAGAACGCGCTGTCAACAACCAGCATACCGGTATCCGAATTGAAAGAGGCAATGCCGGTGCGGATCAGGCCACCGGCCACGGCCCCCACCTGCCCCTTGTCCAGCCCGTTGGCCGGAAAAATGGTCTCGGCGTCGGTTTCGCTCATCTGGCAGCCATATTGGGCCATAATTTCCAGAAACCGGCCCGCATTGGGCGCATCCAGCGCCTCTTGCTGGTCGGGTGTCACGTTGGCGGTATTCACCACCGCCCCTCCGCCCGGGGTGCAATACTGCGCCCCGACCACCAATTCACCATTGTCCGATAGCACCGCAATGCCGGTATCCATCAGGCCCTCGCCAATCTCGAAGGCGGTATCCACATCCATACCGTTTGCGGGAAACAGCGCTTGCACCGCGTTTTCGTCGGCTGCGCAATTGTTCAGCGCCAGAATGGAAATAAACTGTTGTTGCAGGTCGGTCAGCGTGCCGCTTGCCTCGCGCGGGCCATCGGTCTGACAGGCCCCGTCGAGCAAATAAAACTCGCCCTCGGTAAATTCCGCAGACCCCGCATCGATCAACATGCGGGCAATCCGGCGGGTTTCGTTGCGGGTAAAGCCGAATTGCGGCAGGTAATTGGCCGCGTAATCCTCGCTCATGGAGCAATTATTGTCGGCAATCAGGTTGCGAAACAGTTCAACCCGCGCCGCGTCCTGCGCCAAAACCGGAGCCGCAACCAGCGCTGCCACCCCGAAAACACCAAATTTTGTTAAATTCATCTATCAATCTCCCCGAATACTACATCCATGGAGCCGATCAGCGCGGCAATATCCGCCAACTGGTGTCCGGTCCCCATATGGTCCATCGCGGCCAAATGGGCATAGCCCGGCGCGCGCATTTTCACCTTGTACGGCTTATTGGTGCCGTCAGAAACAAGGTAGACACCGAATTCGCCCTTGGGTGCCTCGATGCTGGCGTAAACCTCGCCAGCAGGCACATGGAACCCTTCGGTATAGAGTTTGAAATGGTGAATCAGCGCTTCCATAGAGGTTTTCATATCGCCCCGTTTGGGTGGCGTCAGTTTCCCGCGCGCCAACACGTCTTCACCTTTGCATTCATTCAGTTTTTCAATAGCCTGGAGTATAATCTTAACACTTTCGCGCATTTCGGCCATGCGCATCAGGTAGCGATCGAAACAATCGCCGTTTTTGCCGACCGGCACCTGGAATTCGAATTCGTCATAACATTCATAGGGCTGCGCGCGGCGCAAATCCCATGCAATCCCCGAGGAGCGCAGCATGACACCGGTCATGCCGTATTGTTGCGCCATTTCCTTGGTCACCACACCGATATCGACGTTGCGTTGCCGGAAAATGCGGTTCTCGGTCAGCAGAGACGCCATATCGTCGAGCGTATCGGGAAAGGTTTTCATAAAGGTGCCGATATCGTCGATCAGATCCTGCGGCAGGTCCTGATGCACGCCGCCGGGGCGGAAATAGTTGGCATGCAGGCGCGCACCACAGGCACGCTCGTAAAAGATCATCAGCGATTCACGCGCTTCAAAGGCCCAGACGTTCGGGGTCATCGCGCCCACGTCCATGCCTTGCGAGCCCACATTCAGCAGGTGGTTCAGAATACGGCCGATCTCGGAATACAACACCCGGATCAGCGAGGCCCGGCGCGGAATTTCCACCTTGGTCAGCTTTTCAATCGCCAGACAATAGGCGTGTTCCTGATTCATCGGAGCCACATAATCCAGCCGGTCCAGATAGGGCAGGTTTTGCAGATAGGTGCGGCTTTCCATCAGCTTTTCGGTGCCGCGATGCAGCAGCCCCACATGCGGGTCGGCGCGTTCAACGATTTCGCCGTCCAGTTCCAGCACCATGCGCAGCACGCCGTGGGCGCTGGGATGTTGCGGGCCAAAGTTGATGTTGAAATTGCGCACGGATTTCTTGCCGTTCAGCGCGTCAGGGGTAGAGCCGTCCATCTAATTGCCCTCCTGTTGTTTTTCATCGCCGGGCAGAATGTATTCCGCGCCCTCCCAAGGGGACATGAAATCGAACTGGCGGTATTCCTGCACCAGTGTGACCGGGCGGTAAACGCAGCGTTTTTCAGCCTCGTCATAATGCATTTCGACATAGCCCGAGGTCGGAAAATCCTTGCGCAACGGATGGCCGACAAAGCCGTAATCGGTCAGCAGGCGGCGCAGGTCGGGGTGGTTTTCGAACTTGACGCCGTACATGTCAAAGGCCTCGCGCTCGAACCAGTTGGCCGAAGGGTGCAGATCGGTGATAGAAGGCACCGAATCCCCGTCTTTCAGGTCGGTTTTGACGCAAATCCGCTGGTTATGCACCATCGACAGAAAGTGATACACCACCTCGAACCGCTTCGGACGGTCGGGGTAATCGACGCAGGTCAGGTCGATCATCTGGGTAAAACCGCACCCGCTGTCATTGTGCAGAAACTCGACAAAAGCGGGGATAGAGCGCGGCGTGACCCAAACGGTCAATTCATCATTGGCCACCTCGAAACGGCGCACGGCATCGGGCTGCTTGGCTTCGATCAGCCCGCCCAGTTCGGTTAATGCCTCGTTCATCATGTCTCTACCTTACTATGGTTCCGGTGCGGCGGATTTTGCGGTGCAACTGTAAAATGCCGTACATCAGGGCCTCGGCGGTCGGCGGGCAGCCGGGTACATACACATCGACCGGCACAATCCGGTCACAGCCCCGCACCACCGAATAGGAATAGTGGTAATAACCACCGCCATTGGCGCACGACCCCATGCTAAGCACATAGCGCGGCTCGGGCATCTGGTCATAGACCTTGCGCAGTGCCGGCGCCATTTTGTTGGTCAGCGTACCGGCCACGATCATCAGGTCGCTTTGACGCGGAGAGGCGCGCGGCGCGGTGCCGAACCGTTCAAGGTCGTAGCGCGGCATAGAAGTGTGGATCATCTCGACCGCGCAACAGGCCAGACCAAAGGTCATCCAGTGCAACGAACCGGTGCGTGCCCAGTTGATAATATCATCAGTCGTGGTCAGCAAAAAGCCCTTGTCGGCCAACTCGTTGTTCAGCGCCTCGGTGGCGACCTCTTTATCCGCGCCTGCGGAATTCATGGCGGTATCTACGCCCATTCCAGCGCTCCTTTTTTCCATTCATATGCAAAGCCGATGGTCAGGATGCCCAGAAACACCATCATCGACCAGAACCCGAACACGCCCACATCCTTGAACGCGGTGGCCCACGGGAACAGGAATGCGACTTCGAGGTCAAAGATAATGAACAGGATCGCCACCAGATAGAACCGCACATCGAAACGCATGCGGGAATCATCAAACGCGTTGAACCCGCATTCGTAGGTGGACAGCTTTTCCGGATCGGGCCGACGCACCGCAAGGATGATCGCAGAGATGGTGAAAATGATTGCTAGAACAATGGCTAAGCCAAAAAACACTAGCAGGGGCAGATACTCGCGCAGCAGGTCTTCCAAGTGACCCTCCTCTGAATTGCCTTGCGTCGCAAATTTGCGACATAAAAGAGTCCTTTAGGGTTTAAACCCCGCCATCGCCAAGGTCAACCGAACAAGCGCGGGATTGTATACATTCATATCCCGAAATTTCGCGGTGTTCAGGCCATGGGCCGGATTGGAAAATATGGCAATATTGTAATATAAAAGCCCCCTATTGTTGCAAAATATCCGGTTTTACAGGCAAACCTTCCCGAAATTCTAACACAACCGTGAGATAACCTGTTTGTGAGTAGCTTAATGAATTTGCACCGGTTAGCTCTATTCCTGTCTTCAACGACGTAACAACACAATTCACCAAACCAAAGGAAATCTACATGTCTACAAAAGTTCTTACCGGCCTTGCCATTGCCGGCTCTATCGCTGCAGCCGTAACCGTTACTGCGGGCGCTGCACAGGCTGCCGGCTCTGAAAAATGCTATGGTGTAGCATTGGCCGGCGAAAATGATTGTGCGGCTGGCCCGGGCACCACTTGTGCCGGCACCTCGACCGTTGACTATCAGGGGAACTCCTGGACCATGGTTCCCGCGGGCACCTGTACCAGCATCGAATTGCCCCAGGCTGCCGATGGCTCGGACCGCACCGGTTCGCTGGAACCGCTGATGCGCGATCTGCCGGCATAAACCACTTTCGGGGGCGCGTAGCTGCGATGTTACGCGCCCTTATTATATCC
>JALXER010000368.1:2853-3244 GCA_027069385.1 Paracoccaceae bacterium | reverse complement strand
GGCGGAGGTTCCGGCTCCGGCTCGGGCAGTGGCGGTTCGGGCGGCGGAGGCTATGAGGCCGACGATAATTCCTCGGACCACTGCCGGCTGGAATCCGGCAAACGGGACGGGCCGGCCTCGATCAGCGCGAATGATATGGCGCGGGCGCAGGCCTCGGTCGATGCGGGGTATGCCAAGCCGCTTAGCCAGATATGGCAGGGGATCATCGACAATTACCCCGGCCAGATTGTCAGCATCCGCTTTACCGGCTTTCGCTATCGACCGCGTTACCGGCTAAAGGCGGTGGCCCCCAACGGGCGGCTTGAAACGGTCATCGTTTCGGCGCGCACCGGTGATATTGTCCGGGTTGTTGGCTGCTGATGCGCATACTGATTGTCGAAGACGAAGCCGC
>JALXER010000368.1:0-2843 GCA_027069385.1 Paracoccaceae bacterium | reverse complement strand
ACAACCCGGACAATATCACCGGTGCGCGCCGAAACGATGACCGTTTCAAGCCGCCATTGCCAGCTCGATCGAGGCGGTGCTTAGTCATAACAGCTTTGTGCCCGAAATCGCCACCGATGGCGAAGACGCGTGGTTTCGCGGTGGCACCGAGAATTATGCCGCCGCCATTCTGGATATCGGCCTGCCCAAGCTGGACGGGCTTAGCGTGCTGAAAAACTGGCGTAACGAAGGGGTGAACATGCCGGTGATCCTGCTGACCGCCAAAAGCAGCTGGACCGAGCGCGTCGCCGGAATCGATGCGGGGGCCGACGATTATCTGGTCAAACCGTTTCATATGGAGGAACTGCTGGCCCGCCTGCGCGCGCTGTTGCGTCGCTCCAGCCCGGAAAAGAAAACCCTGCTTAGCGCCGGCCCGCTGGTGCTGGATACCAAGCACATGCAGGTCACGGTCAATTCGGTTCCGGTCAACGTCACCAAGCTCGAATTTCGCCTGATCAGTTGCCTGTTGCATGACCGTGGCGAGGTGATCTCCAAGGAGGATCTGGCCGCGCGGATCTATTTTCAGGATCAGGAGCCGGACAGCAACGCCGTAGAGGTGCTGGTCGGGCGGCTGCGGCGCAAGCTGAACGCCGATATCATCAAGACCCGCCGCGGCTTTGGCTATTATATTGCGGCGGACGAATGAAGCGGACCTCGCTAAGATTCCGGCTGGTTCTGTTGTCGTTAATCACTATTTCGGTGGCGCTGGTTGCAACCACCTATGCGCTGAATGAACGGTTTTACCGCTATTTCCAAGACCGGGTCTATGCCGAGCTTGAACAGTATCTGGAACAGCTGGCAACCAACATTTCACTGGATGCGGGCGACCGGATTGTGGTGGAACCGCTGTTTGACCGCCGGTTTGACCAGCCGTTCAGCGGGCTTTACTGGCAGGTGGAAATCGACGGTTCCAAGCCGATTTTGTCGCGGTCCTTGTGGGGCAAGCAGGTTAGCACCCCCTCGGGTCTGGCACCGGGCAGCCGGTTTCAGAACGATGCCGAATCGCCCACCGGTTCGCCGGTGCTGGTTTCGGGCTGGGTCATCACCATTGGCGAGGGGCCACAAGCGCGGCAGGTGTCGCTGGCGGTTGCCATCGATTCAAGCGAGGTGCTGGTCGCGGCTGAGGGGTTTCAGGCCTATCTGGTCAAATGGCTCGGGCTGATGCTGGTCGGGCTGATCATTGCGTCATGGGTGCAAATCGGCTTTGGTCTGGCCCCGCTCAGGCGGATTTATCGCAAGGTAGAGGCGGTCAAGAACGGCTCGGAAACCCGGTTGACCGGCGAATTTCCCACCGAGGTACAGCCCTTGGTGGACGAGGTGAATATCCTGCTGGAAGCGCACGAAAAATCACTGGCAGAGGCGCGGGCCAAGGCAAGCGATCTGGCGCACGGGCTAAAGACCCCGCTAACCGTGATGCGGGCCATTACCGAGCAGCTTGAATCCGACATCGACCCCGCGCGGGCGCGCGAGATAGAGGACCAGATTTCCTCTATGCACCGCTTTATCGAGCGCGAGTTGGCGCAGGTGCGCAAAACCCGCCCGAACACGGTCAAAACGCAGGTTTTGCCGGCGGTCGAACACATGGTTGCCAGCATGAAAAAGCTGCCGCGCGGGGATGCGTTGGCATGGCAGGTCCAGCTGCCCGATGATCTGCGCATCCCGTTCGACCAGCACGATCTGGCCGAGTTGCTGGGGAATATTCTGGACAATGCGCGCAAATGGGCGCGATCAACCGTTCGCATTTCCGGCCAGACCGGCAAAGGCAGTGCGGGGTCGCTGCGCATTCAGGATGACGGGCCGGGCGTGCCCGACGCGCTGATAGAGGCGATCCCCGAACGCGGTGCTTTTACCGGCGATCTGGCCAACGGGCACGGCCTTGGCCTGGCGATTTGCAAGGATCTGGTTGAATCGGTCAATGGCCGAATTTTGCTGACTCCGGCCCGCGACGGCGGGTTGGCGGTCGATATTATCTGGTCCTAACCCCCGCCGGTGGCAGTACGCATATGGGCGGGCAGATAGGTGGCCAGATCGGGCAGCCAGATCAGGATAAACACCATCAGTACCATAATCGCGAATAGCGGCAGCGCGGTTTTGGCGATATAGCCCATCTCGTGCTTGGTGATGCCCTGCATGACAAACAGGTTGAAACCGATCGGCGGGGTGATCTGTGCCATTTCCACCACCACCACGATAAAGATGCCGAACCAGATCAGGTCTATACCGGCCTGCTCCACCATCGGCTGCACAATCGCCATGGTCAGTACCACGCTTGAAATACCGTCCAGAAACATGCCCAGCACGATATAAAACAGCATCAATGCCATCAGCAGCGCGAATTTCGACAGGGCGAGGCTGTCGATATACTGAGCCAGCGCGCGCGGCAGGCCGGTAAAGCCCATTGCCAGCGTCAGTGCCGTGGCCCCCATCAGGATCAGCGCGATCATCGCCGAGGTGCGGGTGGCGCCAAGCAGGCTCTGGACAAAGGCATCCCACGACAAAGAGCCTTGCGCCGCCGCCAGCACCAGCGAGCCGATCACCCCGATGGCCGCCGCTTCAGTTGCGGTGGCCCAGCCTCCGTACATCGACCCGATCACCGCCATAATCAGCAGAATAATCGGGATCAGAAAGCGGCTCTCGGCCAGTTTTTCGCGCAGGGTCATGCGTTCGGCGATGACCGGCACTTCGTTCGGGCGCAGCCACGACCAGCCCGCCACGTAAAGCATAAACATACCCGCCAGCACCATGCCCGGCAGGATGCCCGCCATGAACAGCTTGGAGATCGACAGGTTGATCGACACGCCATA
>JALXER010000367.1 GCA_027069385.1 Paracoccaceae bacterium | reverse complement strand
AAAATCACCCGAGAACTTGATCCCCCCGTCGGCGATCACCGGCTCTCCGGTTTTCATGGCCTCGGTGGCGCAATCGTTGACGGCGGTAAGCTGGGGCACCCCGACACCGGCCACGATCCGCGTGGTGCAGATCGACCCCGGCCCGATGCCGACCTTGACCGCATCGGCACCCGAATTGATCAGGCTGCGCGTCGCCGCCGCCGTGGCCACATTGCCCGCCATAACCTGCACATCCGCCGCTGCCTTCAACCGCTCGACCGAGCGCCCGACTCCGTCGGAATGGCCATGGGCGGTATCGATGATAATCAGGTCAACGCCGCTTTCGACCAGCGCCATAGAGCGCTCGAACCCCGCATCCCCGACCGTGCTTGCCGCCGCAACCCGCAAGCTGCCCTGTTCATCCTTGCAGGCATGCGGGTTCAGCACCGCCTGTTCGATGTCTTTCAGGGTCAGTAGGCCGGTCAGTTGCTTTTGCTCGTTGACAATCAGCAGCTTTTCGATGCGGCGCGCCTGCATCATGCTGGTGGCCTCGGCCCGGTCAAAGGGTTCTTGCAGCATGGCCAGATGGTCGCTGCTCATCATGGTGTGGACGGGGGTTTTGTCATCGGTCGCAAACCGCATGTCGCGATTGGTGACAATGCCCAGCACCCGCTGGTCCGCCCCCACCACGGGAAAGCCCGTCACCTTATAACGTTCCTGCAAGGCCTTGGCATCGGCCAGCGTCTGGTCGGGGGTCAGGGTGATGGGCGCATAAACCACGCCGCTTTCGAAACGCTTGACGCGGCGCACCTGACGGGCCTGTTCCTCTATGTCCAGATTGCGGTGCAACACGCCGATACCGCCGGCCTGCGCCATGGCAATCGCCATGTTGCCCTCGGTCACGGTATCCATCGCCGAGCTAAGCAGCGGAATGTTCATGGCGATGGTTTTTGTCACATGGGTGCGCGTGTCGGCTGTGGTGGGCAACACATCCGAAGCCCCCGGAACCAGCAATACATCATCGAAAGTGAGTGCCTCGGATATGTCCATCTGGACCTCCTGTAATCAGGTTATCTTTGGCACGTCTCTATTTCACGATCCTGACAATTAGGCAATGGCTGCCGCGGTCTTTTTCGGCAATTCGCGCCGAATCCAGCTTTGTCCGGCCTTCCAGACGATATAAAGGATCAGCGGAGTCCCGATAACCAGCCCCGAAAACAACGCCCCCTTGGCCACAATCCCGCCCCCGTGGGTGACCGCAAAAATTTGCAGGTTGATAAAGGCGGACAGCGGAAAGGTGAACGCCCCCCAAACCGGATTCCAGCCGCCCTCGGTCAGCCACAGCGATACCGAAATCAGCGCCAGCGCAATCGCAATCGCGAACCAATAGAAAAAGTGATAGGCCCAGTCGATGCCCAAGCCACCGGTTGCCAGCCCAAACAGGCTGACCGGTGCCAGAACAATTGCCACAGACGGGCGCAGCGGCACTGGCGGGCGCACCTTGAGCAACTTGGGATAATAGCCCAGCGTGATCGCCACAAAGGGAATGAACGCCGCTACCGCCAGAATCTGGCTTTCAAGAATATAACCCAGCGGAATACCGGCGATCGGCCCGACAATTGGCCCGACAAAAGCCAGATACTGGAAAGGCGAAAACCTGCGCGCCTCGGGCGGGCCTTTCAGGATCGACCACGCCACCAGACCGGTCGCGATGTAATAAAAGATCACCCCGACCCACCAGACCTCGTTAACGCGGGCGTGCAACGGCAGCAGCGCCGCCGCCATCAGCATAATCGCCATAGGAAACGCCGCCACACCTGCGCGGGCAGCGGGCACTTTCAGGTCGTCGAACACCACCGTGGGCCGCGCCAGCACCTTGATCACATAGGAAATGGCAAAGAACAGAAAAAACGCGGTCGACATGCCCAGCATCAGATCACCGATAACATGGCTAACCGGAAAAACATCGGCCATATTGCGCCACGCAAGCGCCAGCCCCATAAACCCGAGCGCAACAGGAAAAATGGCAGGCGGTGTGCTCCGCCAGAGCGGTTTTGACTTGATCATAGAACTTCCCCTTTTTTTACATTGTAGAATGCGAATGTTTGGAGAAATTGCAAGTGCTTCTTGCCGACCGCGCCGATTGACCGCTTGTCAGGCAGAATTGCGCCCTTTGAATCCGGTTGCCACAACAAATTTTTCCGAGCTGTCCTTGCGGCTGGCCGGTGGTTTGACATGGGCGACTTTGGTAAAATTGGCGCGCAGCAGCTTCATGATATCGGCCTCGGCACCACCTGCCAGCACCTTTGCCACAAAGGTGCCCCCGGGTTCCAGCACATCAATGGCAAAGTAAAGCGCCGCCTCGACCAGCGCCATAATGCGCAAATGATCGGCCCCTTTGTGCCCGCAACTGGACGGTGCCATATCGGACATTACCACATTGGCCGGACCATCCAGCCAGTCGCGCACCTTGGTATCGGCGTCGTTTTCCAGAAAATCCAGCACATGGATTTCGGCACCGGGCACATGCTCTACCTCTTGCAGGTCAATGCCCAGCACCTTGCCCACCTTTTTGCCCTTGCGCTCGCCGTGCGAATTGACCCGATCCGCCGCAATCTGGCACCAGCCGCCGGGCGCGCAGCCCAGATCGACCACCCGCGCTCCGGGGGTCAAAAAGCGGTACTTTTCGTCCAGTTCGGCAATTTTATAGGCCGCCCGCCCCCGATAGCCCTCGCGCTGTGCGCGCTGCACATAGGGGTCGTTCAACTGGCGCTCCAGCCACAGCGTAGAGGAAAGCTTGCGCCCCTTGGCCGATTTCACCCGCACCCGCAAATCGCGCTGGCCGCGCCCCGACGTGTTCTTTTTCTTGCCCGGTTTCATGTGTCCTCGCCAAATGCGCCATCGTCGTTCATCATTGAATAGAGCATGCCCTCGCGCAGGCCCCTGTCGGCGACGCGAATATGCCGCGCGGGCCAGATGCGCAAGATGGTTTGCAAAATAGCCGCGCCCGACATGATCAACTGCGCCCGGTCGCGCCCGATTCCCGGTTCGGCGCGCCGCCCCTCGGGGCCGAGCTTAAGGAACTGGCTGATCACCTTGTCCACATCCGGCGCGCCCATCACCATGCCGTCAACGATGTTGCGGTCATAGTGTTTCAGCCCCAGATGCACCGCGCCGATGGTCGTGACCGTCCCCGAAGTACCGATAATCTGCAACCCGTCCATCAGCGAATCGCTGTCGTCGTTATAGGGGGCGAACCGGTCGAGGGATTCCTCGAAATAGCAGGCCATCAGGGCGAATTTGGCCGAATCGTCGTTGACGTCCGAATAGCGCTGCAACAGGGTCGCCACGCCAAGGGGCACCGAGATCCAGTCAACCACCTTTGCCCCGTGCGCCTGAAGCGTACCACGGTTTTCCCGTCCGGGTTTGAGTCGCATCATCGCCTCGACCTTTAGCGGGTCGTCAACTTCCGAGATATCGATCCAGACCAGCTCGGTAGAGCCGCCGCCGATATCGATCACCAGCACCTGTTGCGCCTGATGGGTTACCAGCGGCGCACAGCCGACAACCGCAAGGCGCGCCTCCTCCTCGGGGCGGATGATTTCCAGCTCCAACCCGGTTTCGGACCGGATACGCCCCATGAAATGATCGCCGTTCAAGGCACGGCGGCACGCCTCGGTAGCTACCAGACGTTGCCGTTTAACCCCTTGGGATGAAAGCTTTTTCGCGCAGACATGCAGCGCCTGAACCGTGCGGGAAATACCGGATTTCGACAAAGAGCCAGTGCGCTCCAGCTCCAACCCCAGCCGAACCGGCTTGGAAAAGGCATCGACGATGCGAAAATGCCCACCCTCGGGGGTGGCAATCAGCATTCGGCAACTATTTGTACCCAAATCCAGTGCGGCATAGAGCGGAGAATCCCCCGCTTTGGTCTTTTTTCTATGCGCAGGGACTCGCCGGGCCTGACCCTTGGGTCGGACGTGTTCCATTTGATGCGCCAATTTCTGCCCCCTGTTGCGCGTGTGCGCGCGGGGCGTTTGACGCTAGGCTATCCCACAACGCGCCGTTACGCAACCAGCCCTTTGTTCAAAGCGGAAAATCGATCGACCGGCACGCCGATTCCGCGGCAAATGTCATAGGTCAGGTCGGGGTTGTTCAGAGTGTAAAAGTGGAAATGCTCCACCCCCTCGGCCATCAGGTCGTCACACATTTCGGTAGCAATCGCCGTAGACAGCACGGCGGTTTCGCCCACGTCCTGCGCGGTTTCATAGGCTTTGAACATCCAGTCGGGCACCGTGGTGGCACAGCGCGCCGCGAATTTCACCATCTTGGGAAAATCCTCGACCGGCAGAATGCCCGGATGAATCGGCACATCCACCCCCGACGCCACCGCCTGATCGCGAAAACGCAGGAACATATCCTTGTCAAAAAAGAACTGGGTGATGGCCTCGGTCGCGCCGGCATCTACCTTGCGTTTCAGGTTGTCGATATCGGCTTGCAGGCTGTCGGCCTCTGGGTGCTTTTCGGGATAGGCGGCCACGGCAATCTTGAACGTGCCGGTTTTGGCCAAGCCTTCAACCAGTTCCGCCGCGCTGGCGAACCCGTCGGGATGAGGGCTGAAATGGTCCTGCCCCTTGGGCGGATCACCCCGCAGCGCCACGATTTTGTTGACCCCCAGCCGGGCATAGCCTTTGGCCACCGCCAGCGTTTCCTCGCGCGAGGCGCTGACGCAGGTCAGATGCCCCGCCACGTTCAGCCGCGCCCGATCAATGATCGTGGCAATGGCCGCATTGGTGCGTTCGCGCGTGGCGCCCCCCGCCCCATAGGTCACCGACACAAAGTCGGGGGCCAGCGGCGCAAGCCGTTCAACCGAGCGCCACAAGCGCAGGTTGGCCTTGGTATTATGGGGGGGAAAGAATTCGAAGGACAGACTCGGGGCCTGTCTTGTATCAGTTGTTTGCATCGGTCCATACCGTCAATGAGTGTTGCAGTACCCCCGTTATACACGGCATTTGCGGCATTTCAAGCGTCAAAACCGACGCAGCCCTCCTTTGCCCATGGACAAACCGCCCCGCACCCCCCACATGGGGGCAAAACCACCAAAGGGGAAAACCATGGCAAATGTAACCATCGTCTATTGGCGCGATATTCCCGCGCAGGTCATTGTCGGCAAGGGCCGTCGCGCCGCCAAGGTGCAACTGCCCGAGCGTTTCGAGCAGGCCATTGACCGTTGCGCCATGAAAACCGGCGCTGACAGCACCGACGATTATCTGGCACAATGGCGCAAGGCTGCGCCGTTTCAGGTCGAGGGTGACGATCAGGATGTCGCAAAAGCGCAAGCGCAGGCGCTTGACGCCGCCTACGATCAGGAAAAGATCAAATCCCTGATTGCCAATGACGGCTGGGAGCAAGCCTGATACCGGAGGCCAAATGAACATCGTGCCGATGAAAACCACCCCCCCGACCGGCGGGTTCCTTGACGGGTTCTCGATAGAGGTCATGCCCCGTACCGCCGCAAAAATCCCCGATTTCAGGGCGATTTTGCCTGTGGGCACCCGGGTTTATATCGCCCATATCGACGGCACCCCGTTTGACGATATGCTGACCACCGCCGCACGGCTGGTGGGTGAAGGGTTCGAGGTGATGCCCCACTTTCCGGCGCGGCTTATTCCTGACCGTGCAACGTTGGAAAACCGGGTGCAGCGCTATGGCGCGGTCGGGGTTTCCTCGGCGTTGCTGCTGGCGGGAGGCGTTGACCGGCCGGTTGGTGCGTATGGCGATTCGATGCAGCTGCTGGAAAGCGGCGTGTTTGACCGCGCCGGTTTTGACCGCCTTCATGTGGCGGGTCACCCCGAGGGCAACAAGGATATTGGCGACGAGGCCGAGGTTATGGCGGCGCTCAAATGGAAATCGGATTTCCAGAACCGCACCGATGCGCGTATGGCCGTTGCCACGCAATTCGTGTTCGAGGCCGGACCGGTGGCCGACTGGTGCGCGCGCATGCAAGCCGCCGGAGTGCATATTCCGGTGCATATCGGTGTGGCCGGACCGGCCAAGCTGCAAACGCTGATCAAGTTCTCTATGGCCTGTGGCGTTGGCCCGAGCCTGCGGGTGCTGACGCGGCGCGCCCGCGACCTGACCAAGCTGCTGCGCCCGTTTACGCCCGACGCCCTGCTGGCCGATCTGGCCGCCCGCAATCTGTCGGCAATCGAATCGGTGCATTTCTTCCCGCTTGGTGGCATACGGGCCACAACCGACTATATTTCGGCGCAAAGCGACCCCGCTGACCGCCTGCGAGCCTAAAGGAACCCCCATGACCCGCACCATCGTTGAATCCAAATCCAAAACCGCCATCATCGGTTTTGACCAGCCCTTTTGCGTCATTGGCGAGCGTATCAACCCCACCGGCCGCAAGAAACTGGCCGCCGAGATGGAGGCCGGAGATTTCTCTACCGTCGAGGCCGACGCGCTGGCGCAGGTCGCCGCCGGTGCAACGATGCTGGATATCAATGCGGGCGTGGTGTTCAATTCGAACCCCAACCCGAACGAGACCGAACCGCCCCTGATGCAGAAAGTCATCAAAATGGTGCAGGATCTGGTGGATATTCCGCTGTGCATCGACAGCTCGGTCGCGGGCGCGTTAGAGGCAGGGCTAGAAGTCTGTAACGGGCGCCCGCTGCTCAACTCGGTCACCGGAGAAGAGGAAAAGCTGGAACTGATCCTGCCGCTGGTCAAGAAATACAACGTGCCGGTGGTGGCGATTTCCAACGACGACAGCGGTATTTCCGAAGACCCCGAAGTGCGCTTTGCCGTGGCCAAAAAGATTGTCGAGCGCGCCGCCGATTTCGGCATTCCGGCCCATGATATCGTGGTTGACCCGCTGGTCATGCCCATCGGTGCCATGGCCACCGCCGGTTTGCAGGTGTTCGAACTGGTACGCCGGTTGCGCAACGAACTGGGGGTGAATACCACTTGCGGGGCCTCTAATATCAGCTTTGGCCTGCCCAATCGCAACGGGGTGAATGCCGCCTTTCTGCCTATGGCCATTGCCAGCGGCATGACCAGCGCCATCATGAACCCGACCCACACGCTGGAAATGGACGCGATCCGCGCCGCCAATCTGCTGACCGATAACGACCCCAACGGCAGCGCCTGGATTGCCGCCAACCGCGCCCCTGCCGCCGAAGGTGCCGGCGCGGGCGGGGGCCGCCGTCGTCGCCGTCGCGGATAATTGCTACCGGCCCTTGTTATCCACCTGTTCTTGCCTAAATATTAGGCAAACAAAGAACAGGTGGACAGATGTCAACAGAGTTATACCGGATTCTCGGCGTGCCCAAATCGGCCACGGATGCCGAGGTCAAAAAGGCTTATCGCAAGCTTACCAAAAAACTGCACCCCGATCTTAACCCGGGCGATTCTGCTGCTGAAGAGCGGTTCAAAAAGGTGTCCGCTGCCTATGGCATTCTTGGCGACGCCGAAAAGCGCAAACAGTATGATGCGGGTGAAATAGACGCTTCGGGGGCCGAAACGCCCCAGCAACAGTATTATCGCCAGTACGCCGATGCCAACGGCCAAAACCCCTATCAGGGGCATAGCGGTTACGAGGATATGAGCGATCTGTTTTCCGGCATGTTTCGCCAGCAACGCGGCGGGTTCCGTCAGGCCGCCATGAAAGGAGAGGACTTGCGCTATCACATGGAGGTCTCTTTTCTCGAAGCGGCGCTGGGGGCCAAAAAGCAGGTGCAAATGGCCGATGGCTCGAATCTGAGTGTCAGCATCCCCAAAGGGATCGAGGACGGAAAATCCATCCGCCTGAAGGGCAAAGGCAACCCCGGCTTGAATGGCGGCCCGTCAGGTGATGCGCTGATCCAGATCAAGGTGCGACCGCATAAAGTGTTTAAACGCAACGGATTGGACATAGAACTTACCCTGCCGATCACCATTGCCGAGGCCGCGCTTGGCGACAAGGTCGCGGTGCCCACCCTGCATGGCAATGTCGGCCTGACCATTCCGGAGGGCAGCAATTCGGGCAAGGTAATGCGGCTGAAAGGGCGCGGGATCGAAACACCGCGCGGCAAGAAAGGGGACCAGTTGGTGACTCTTTCGGTGCAGATGCCCGAAGATATTGATGCCGAACTGTCGGATTTCCTGAAATCATGGGCGGCCAGGCACCCTTATGACCCGCGCACCAAACTGAAAGGAGCCAACGATGTATAGCGAATCCCAAGTTATTGCCCTGATTGGCGGCCTATCGGCGCGCCGGTTGAAAATCTGGGTCGATCAGGAACTTGTTCGCGCCACCATCGCGCCCGAAGGGCTGCTGTTTGGCGATATCGATGTGGCACGGCTGCACCTGATCTGCGCGCTCAAGGATGATATGGAGGTTGACGAAGACCTGCTGCCAACCATCCTGTCGCTGCTCGATCAGGTCTATGACCTGCGCCGCGATATGCGCGCGTTGATGCAGGCGATCGAGACCCAGCCCGAGGCGATTCAGACCAGCATTCTGTCAGCCCTAGCCAAGGATCAACCGGGCCGCCGCGACTAGCACCGCGACCCGGATCAGAAACCGAAACAACTGAATATTGATTATTTTCAGTACCATAACCCCGATTGCGCCACCAAGAAGGATCACCGGCAACGCATAAAGATCAACAGTCAGCGAAGCTGTAGAGATAGTGCCGAGCGACAGCGCAAACGGGACTTTGGCGATATTCATCAGCAAAAAGAACCAACTGCGAGTGCCGACGAACTCGGCCTTGTTCAGGCCCAGTTGCAACAGGTAAATACCAAAGACCGGCCCCGCTGCATTGGCAATCATAGAGGCCGCACCGGCCAGCACCCCCGCAATCCCCGTCATCAGCCGCCCGCGCATATGCGCCTTGATCGCGGCACTTAGGCCCAGATCGAGCGCCAGCATGGCAAGGATGGTCCAGCCGATAAACCGGCCAAACCGCGCATCCGGCAGCGCCCGAAGCACCAGAAACCCCAGCCCGACTCCGATCAGTGCCATCGGGATCAGCCGGACCAGCACGCGCCACTGGCAGGACCTGCGGTAAAATCCGACCGCCATCAGATCGGCGGCAATCAACATGGGCAACAAGACCCCCGGCGAGGCCTTGCCCGGAATGGCCAGCGCCATCAGCAATACCGCCAGAATCCCCACCCCTCCAACCGAGGTTTTGGTAAACCCGACCAGAAATGCGGCAATGCCGATATACAGAATTTGAAGGGAGTTCAGGTCCATCGGACCCGGCTAGCAGAAAATGACGCCTGCTTCAATGCGGGCGCACCGGATGGTGCGCCCGTAATTGGTTTATTCGGACATCATGGCCGTGATGTGGTCGGTGGTGAACAAATAGTCATCGCCGCCCGCAGCACTGTGACAGGCGATACAGCCCGCATCCATGCCCTTGGCCACACGGCCGGCCAGTTCCATACCCATGGCGTTCTTGTCCAGCGTGCCGTCCGGCAGGAATTTGGCCCAGAACCAGTCCTGGTTATCCTCGTCATATCCGGCCTCGCGGCGGAACATCACGGTGATTGCGCCCAGATGGCCTTCGGGGTTTTGCAGCACTTCGTCAACGCTGACACCGGCAGGGCCATAGTTGCGCTTGATAATCAGATCACCGGTATGCCCGTTCAGGGTTGCCGATGTATAAAAGGTTTCCAGCATCATGCCGTGCGGGTCGGTGCCCTCGTAAGGGAAGGTGTGAATCGGGTTGTCACCGGCGAAATTCATCTCCTCCATCGCCCCCCAAAGCTGCTGGGCAAATGCCGTATCTTCTTCGGTGCCAAACGGCGGGGCCATCTGGGCCGTTGCGGTCACGGCGGGGGCAAGCAGGGTCGCAATCAGAGCGGCGCGGGCTAACAGTTTCATTTTTCTCTCCTGTCGTTGATAATGCCCCAACCTATCGCGAAGTAGCGGTAACGGCGGGTAAACTCTGGCTCACGCTTTCATGAGCGGATGGTGAAAACATGTGATCAGGGCGATGGTGCTTTTCTGCGATGCTGGGCGGGAAAGGAGCTGCCATGATACGCCTTGTTGTTGTTTTTTTGTTAGCCTTCGGGCCGGCCACCGCCGGACAAGTGACCGGAGACCCGACACCGGTCAACGGGTTTTGCCTGCGCAACCAGACCGCGGATACGCTGTTTATCGTGGTCGATTCGGATTCGCCCGAACGGCTGGCCATGGATATCCCGTCGGGCGATTCGCTTTGCTCGGACGAAACAGAAACACCGCAATCGGGGTTTGTCGGAGTGTTCCATTCAGCAGAATCGATCGAAGGCTGCTCGCGCCTGTCCGGCCCCGGCCAAATCGAAACCCTGCTGTCCTATGCTGACTTCGATCGATGCGCATGGGAAACCACAACCCGATAACGGAATCCCGCCACCGCATATGCGTACATCCATCCGACCGTCAACGGGTACTGGGGGCGTTTTGAAACTTGTTTCAAAACGCGTTGCGACACCATGGCCTCACTGCGTTCGGTAGTAGTGACACACCGATGGTTCACCCGGATTTGAAAACGTCGCGCCGCATATGTGCTTTGCCATTCTGGCAAAAGGGGTTTCACTTCGCACCATCGGGGGGTACGCGCATTCATGCGCGAGGGGGGGCTGTGGCCCCCCTGCCCGCCGAACGAAGTGAGGCCATGGTGTCGCAACCGCCTTTGAAGCTTGCTTCAAAGGCGACCGCTGTTTGCAGGTATTGG
>JALXER010000366.1 GCA_027069385.1 Paracoccaceae bacterium | reverse complement strand
CCTCATGGCTTATGTTTTCCTTGTCTGCCCGGATAAATCGCGTATCTTGGCTGAAACCCGAAGGGAGACAGGGATGACCAAGATCGAAACCATTGCCGACAAGCTGGCCGTCGAGGCCGAAATGCCGTTCAAAGACCGCCTTAGCGCCACAACCATGTACGAATTTCTTTCCAACACGGTGGACAAGGTGCTCGATCAAAAGGCGTTGACTTTTCAACTGAAATCCGGTCCCAAAGACCCCGAGGAGACCTTTACATGGGCGGGTTTGCGCGCCCGGGTTGCGCAGGCTGCCAACCTGTTTCGCAAGCACGGCGTGGGCGATACGGATGTGGTGGCCTATATCCTGCCCAACTGCAACGAGGCCGTGATTACCTTTCTGGGCGGGTCAACGGCGGGCATTGTCAACCCGATCAATCCGTTGCTATCGGCCGAACAAATTGCCTCTATCCTGCGCGAAACCGGTGCCAAGGCCGTGGTGACGCTGGCGCCGTTTCCCAAAACCGAAGTGGCACAACTGGTTAATGACGCGGTGGCGCTGGCTCCCGATGTCAAAACCGTCTTTCAGGTCGATCTGAAACGTTATCTAACCCCGCCCTTGTCCTGGCTTATCCCGTTGCTCCGCCCGAAAATGCAGGTAAAGCACAGCGCACAAATTGTTGATTTCAATACTGAAATGGATAAACAAAACCCGACTCTGGACTGGCAGGAAACCCGCGAAGACCGGGTGGCGGCCTATTTCCATACCGGCGGGACCACCGGCATGCCCAAGGTGGCACAACACCGGTTTTCGGGGATGATCTATAACGGCTGGTGCGCCGAATACCAGATCATTACGCCCAATGATGTGCTGCTTTGCCCGCTGCCGATGTTCCACGTTTTTGCCGCTTACCCGATCCTGATGACCTGTGTCGCGTCGGGCGCGCAGATGGTGATGCCGACCCCGCAGGGCTATCGCGGCGACGGGGTGTTTGACAATTTCTGGAAGTTGATAGAGCGCCACAAGGCCAGCTTTATGGTGACGGTTCCCACCGCGGTTGCCGCCCTGATGCAGCGCGAGGTCAACGCCGATCTGTCCACCCTTAAATACGCGCTTTGCGGCTCGGCCCCGTTGCCGGTCGAGTTGTTTAAAAAATTCGAGACGGCTACCGGTGTGCGTATTCTGGAGGGATATGGCATGACCGAGGCCACCTGCCTGATCTCTATCAATCCGGTCGAGGGGGATCGTAAAATCGGTTCGGTCGGGCTGCCTTTCCCGTATTCGGATGTGCGTATTCTGGATTGCGCGCCGGACGGGGCGGTCAAATCTGAAAAAGGCGTTGATGAGATTGCCGAGATTTGCGTGGCAAATCCGGGGGTTATGGTCGGGTCGACCTATGTTGAAGCCGATAAAAATGTCGGGCTGTTTGCCGATGGCAAGTATCTGCGCACCGGCGATCTGGGCCGGATCGATGCGGATGGTTTTATCTGGATCACCGGTCGGGCTAAAGACCTGATCATTCGGGGCGGGCATAATATCGACCCGGCCGTGATAGAGGATGCGCTGGCCTCCCACCCCGAGGTGGCCATGTCGGGTGCCATCGGCCAGTGCGATGCGCATTCGGGCGAGGTGCCTTGCGTCTATGTCGAGTTGACCGACGGCGCGAGTGTTGGCACCGATGAATTGCTGGCGCACCTGAAAAAACACGTTGACGAGCGTGCCGCCATTCCGAAATACGTTGAAATCGTTGATGAACTCCCGAAAACCGCGGTGGGTAAAATTCTGAAAAACGAGTTGCGTAAAATGGCGATCAAGCGGGTGTTTAACCTCGCGCTGGAAAAGGCCAACATGGATGCGCGGATTGTCGAGGTGGTCGAGGACAAGAAACGCGGGCTGGTGGCGATGCTGAAAACGCAGGATGTGTCGATCACCGACGAGGCGGTCAATGCGGTGCTGGGTGAATTCCCGCGGCCGTGGCAGTGGGTGGAATAGCGCCGGTTACTCGATCAGTTTAGGAGGGTCCGGCGGCGCATCGGCCTGATCGAACGCGATCACTTTGGCGGCGCGCATTTCCTGATACTCGCCAAGTTGGGCGGTCAGGTGGCGCACCACATGGGTGCCGCTACCGGTTTCCAATGCGATTCCGTTAATGGCGGCGGCCGGAATTTCCAGCATATCGCCGGTCTTTAACCGCATAATATGGCCAATCGGCATTTTCTGGCGATGCAGAATGGCGTTCAGGCTGGCGCGGCTTTCATTGACTGCCGAAGTCAACTGCTTTTGCCAGACCGGGTCAATCTGATGATCGGCGGCGCGTTCATGGCTGATGGCCAGTTGGTCGGCGGGCAGGATAATGCAAAGCCTGCCTTTTCTGGCCCCGTCGTCAATGTCCAGATCCAGCCATGCGCGCCGATAAGAGGTATCGGCAAATTCGTGCGGGGACGGGGTCGGGGCGATGCGATCAACGCTGAAAGCCGGTTTTTCAGTGCCCGATTGCTCGGCCAGCATTTCGGTCAGGGCTTGCAGGGTCTGGTTGACAAACCCACGGCACAGCGCCGCATCGGTCGGCGTGGGGTTGCGCAGGTTCAGTGGCTCGGGAATCGGGTCATCGATATCACCGGTCAGCAGGTCGTTGATGGTGTTGACCAACGGCATATCAAGGCAGACCAGCCCCGAGATCTCGGGATCGATGGCCACGACAAGGTTCAGGGCAGGGTGCCACAACCCCTCGACAAAGGTTTCGGGGTCAACCCGTTTCAGGCTGCTGATCTGCGCCTCTAGCGCCACATCGAGCCGTTCCAGCCCGGCAACTGCAACCGATTTGCAAAGCATGCTGCCCAGATCCTGCGCGTGGGCTTCGTCATGGGGGCATTCGGGCGGCGGTTTCAGCTTTTGACGCAACAGGTTTTCGGCCATTTACCCCTCCTCCTCTTCATCTTCAACCAGCAGGGTAATTTCGCCCGATTTCTCCAGATCCTTGATGGCAATCACCACTTGCGTCATGGCGGCATCGGCATCTTTTGCCTTGACCGGCCCGCGTTCCTCGATGCTTTCGTTGATCTGTTCGGCAAGGCGCGAAGAGATGTTGGACAAGATAAATTCCTTGACCTCGGGTGCGGTGGTTGCTGCCCCCGAGAGCGCCTGAACCAGCACATCATCGTCAACCGCCCGCAGGAATTTGGAGACATCGCGCGGCACCACCCGGGCCGGAATATCGGCAAAGGTGAACATCAGCTTGCGAATCTGCTCGGCCGCGCTGGGGTCCATATTTTCGAACCCGCCC
>JALXER010000365.1 GCA_027069385.1 Paracoccaceae bacterium | reverse complement strand
CATACGGAGAGATCGTCGCCGGGATCAGCCCCAGCCGCGTTTCGGTCAGGCCTAGCCTGGCCCCTTCAACAGCAATGGCCACATCACAGATCGAGATCAGCCCGACGCCGCCACCAAACGCATTGCCTTGCACGCGCCCGATCAGCGGCTTGGGCAACTCGTTCAACGCCCGTAACATCTGCGCCAGCTTGCGCGCTTCATCCATGCGTTGCGTTCGGCTGGCACCCATCTGTTCTTTCATCCAGCCCAGATCGCCACCGGCACAAAAGCTGGCACCGGTGCCGGTCAGGATCACCACCCGCACGCTGTCATCGCCCCCCAGTTGCGCAGCCGCCACGGTCAGGTCGTCGATCATTTGCGGCGACAGGGCGTTGTGTTTCTCGGGCCTTGTCAGGGCCAGCACCGCCACCCCCCGATCGTCCTTTTCAATCCGTATTGTTTCCACTTAACCCTCCTTTGGCAGGCGCGGCGCCCCCACCAGTCCTTGCGCAAAATCAGCGGCCCGCACCAGCGCGGCCATGTCCAGTCCGCTATCATAGCCAAGCGTTTCGAGCATCCTTGCCACCGCTATCGTATCCACATTACCCGCCGCGCCGGGCGCATAGGGGCAGCCACCCAGCCCGCCGATAGCGCTGTCAAACACCCGCACCCCGCGCGCCAGCGCCACCTTGATATTGTCGAGCGCCCGCCCCTTGGTATCATGAAAATGCCCGGCCAGCCGCTCGACCGGCACCAGTGCCAGCACCGCGTCTAGCATCGCACCGGTGCTGTCCGGCGCCGCCGCGCCGATGGTATCGCCCAGTGAAATTTCGTAACAGCCCATATCAAGCAACGCCCGCGCCACCCGTGCCACCATTTCAGGGGCCACCGCCCCGTCATAGGGGCAGTCGGTGACGCAGGACACATAGCCGCGCACCGCAATGCCGTCAGCCACCGCCGCCTTCAGCAGCGGGGCAAAGCGCTCCAGACTTTCGGTGATCGAGCAATTGATATTGCGCTGGCTAAACCCCTCTGACGCCGAACCGAAAACCGCCACTTCGTTGGCGCGTGCCGCGCGCGCCCCCGCATAGCCGCGCATATTGGGGGTCAGGGCCGTATAGGCAACACCGTCACGGCGCGAAATTCCGGCCAGCACCTGCGCCGCATCGGCCATTTGCGGCACCCATTTGGGGGATACAAAGCTGGTCACCTCTATATGGTCAAACCCGCATTCCGACAGCCTATCCACCAGCGCGATCTTGTCGGCCGTGGCGATTTGCGCCGCCTCGTTTTGCAGCCCATCACGCGGGCCCATCTCGAATATGCGTACAAATTCAGCCATTTGGCAACTCATAGAACGGTTTGTCATACAGGCGGTCCTCGCCCTCGGCGGGCAGGGTTTTCAGAAAGGCGGGTCGCGCGGTCAGCCGTTGGAAATAGTCAAACAGCCGCGGAAACGGCCCAAGCCGCGCAAAATGCGCCGCCATATACAGCGCCTGCACCACGCCGATATCGGCGGCCGAGAAATGGTCGAGCAGGTATTCGCGCTCTTCCAGCCGCGCCTCGATCGCGCCGTAAACCTTGGCCAGCCGCAACGGTTCGAGCTTGCAAACGGTCGGCGAGCGCATGGCGTCCTCGTAGATCACCACATGTTGCTGGGTCAGCGCCGCCGCGTGCTGCGAAACGGTTTCGGCATAGTTCAGCCAGTTGAGCCAGTCGGCATTGCCCGCATCATGGCCCAACCCCGCTTCGGGATGGCGCGCCGCCAGATATTGCAGCGCCGCCAGACTTTCGAAAATCACCGTTCCGTCGATTTCCAGCGCCGGCACCCGCCCCGCCGGATGCACGGCCAGATATTCGGGGCTACGCAGGGAATGGTCAAACGGATGCACCACCAATTCGAAATCCAGCCCCAGTTCATAGAGCATCCACAGCACCCGCTGGGACCGGCTCTCGTGGCAATGGTGTAGTTTGATCATGGTTCCTCCATCCGCAACAGGGTAACGCCGCTTTCGACCTGCGCACCGGTTCGGGTTAGCACCTCGGCCACCACGCCGTCAAAGGGCGCGCGCAGGGTGTGTTCCATCTTCATCGCTTCCATAATGATCAGGGCCGCGCCCTGGGTCACCCGCTCGCCCGCTTGGGCGCTGACCGATTTTACCAGTCCGGGCATCGGAGAAACCAGCGCGTTGCCGTCCGCCTCTTTGGTCGCGCCGCTATCGAGCGGATCGAGGATTTGCGCGGTCAGGGTGGCCCCCGCCAGCGAGGCCTGAACAGTGTTGCCAGCGCGGGTAACCTGCGCCTGCTGCACGCTGCCCGCTACCTCTATGCGCCAGCGCGGTGCGCGTTCCAGCACGGTAATGTGCAGGTTTTGGTCGTCTTGGGTAACGTGAAAGCGATCATTGCCAAGGCAAGAAACCCAGTAATCCCCGCTGCTTAGCCGCACTTGCTGGCGCATCGGTTCCCAAAGGGTAAACCCGTCGCCCCAGTCCCGCGCCCCGATGGCCGCCAGCGCGTGCAGGGCAAAGGGCGGTTCCGGTTCGGCGATCAACGCATCCAGATGGCGCTCTATCAGGCCGGTATCGACCTTGCCCGCGGCGAAATCCGCCTGACGGGTCAGCGCGGCCAGAAAGGCGATATTGGTGGTGGTGCCGATAATCCGCGTATCGTGCAAGGCCGCGTGCAAGCGACCCAGTGCCGCCGCGCGGTCGGGCGCATGGGTGGTCAGCTTGGCGATCATCGGGTCATAGAACGGGCTGATCCCGTCGCCCTGACGCACGCCGCTGTCAATGCGGGCATGGTCGGGAAAGTGCAGATGCGCCAGCTGCCCCGTGGCGGGCAGGAACCCCGCCGGGACGTCCTCGGCATAGATGCGCGCCTCGAAGGCGTGCCCGTTGATCGACAGGTCGGACTGGCGCGCGGGCAACGGTTCACCCGCCGCAACGCGCAACTGCCATTCGACCAGATCAACGCCGGTGATGGCCTCGGTCACCGGATGTTCGACCTGAAGGCGGGTGTTCATCTCCATGAACCAGAACCGGTCAGGGTGCAGCCCGTCAGAGCCGTCAACGATAAATTCGATGGTGCCCGCGCCGCTGTATCCGATCGCCTTGGCGGCGGTTACGGCGGCGTCGCCCATGGCCTGACGCATGGCGTCGGTCATGCCCGGCGCAGGGGCTTCCTCGATCACCTTTTGGTGGCGACGCTGCAGCGAACAATCGCGTTCGAACAGGTGGATGGCCTGCCCGTGATTATCGCCGAACACCTGAATTTCGATATGGCGGGGGTTTTGCACATACTTTTCGATCAGCACTGATCCGTTGTTGAAACTGGCACGACCCTCGCCGCGCGCCGCGGATAAGGCATCGGCAAATGCAGAGGCACAGTCAACGCGGCGCATCCCTTTGCCGCCGCCACCGGCGACGGCCTTGATCAGCACCGGATAACCGATTTCATCGGCCTTGGCGGCCAGAAAAGCGTCATCCTGATTGTCGCCATGATAGCCCGGCACCACCGGCACGCCCGCTTCCTCCATCAACGCCTTGGCCGCGTCTTTCAGCCCCATGGCCCGTATCGCACTGGCAGACGGCCCGATAAATGCCAGCCCCGCTGCCTGTACCATTTCGACGAATTCGGGGTTTTCCGACAGAAACCCATAGCCCGGATGGATCGCCTGCGCGCCGGTGGACAACGCCGCCTCCACCAGCCTTTTGCCAAGCAGATAGCTCTCGGTTACCGGCGGCGGCCCAAGCCGCACGGCTTGATCAGCCATGGCCACATGTTTGGCGCTCCGGTCTGCATCCGAATACACCGCGACCGTGGCCACGCCCATTCTGCGCGCGCTGTCGATAACCCGACAAGCAATTTCACCCCGGTTGGCGATCAGGATTTTAGTGAACATGGTTTTGTATTCCTTAAACACGTATCTTGTGCGCTAGGTATTATTATGTGAACAAAGCATTTCATGGAAACGGATCCTTAAAAACCCCATCGGGCATTTCATCTTTTTCTAGCTTCCACATCAAGGCTGAGCATTCCAGGGTCTCATCCCTAAAGTAAAACAGGTAGTTATTACTTGAAGCTATTATTGGACCTTTGTTTATCCACGGTGTATTTTCTTGTTCTTCCCTAAAGTCGCCGTCAACTTGATAAAACTCACCCCATTCGGGTGCCAGCTTGCTAAAACGACAATCTCCTGCATACCATGCGTGATCATTTATTGGTGTAAACCGAAACCGCGAACAACCTACAAACACCAAGTATAAATAATTCCGCCGAGAAAAATCGGGGTACTTGAATTTGTTTGGCCTAAACCGCACCAGAAGTGAGTCTCCTGTGAATTTGTATTGGGGCACAGGAGCATTCGGATCTGCATTCCAGTCATTACTAAGCTTACGGAACTGTGTTTCCATCCTCGCTCACATCCTGAACACGCCAAAACGTGTTTCCTCTATGTTAGCGTTCAGGGCGGCGCGCAGGGACAGGCCGAGCACTTTGCGGGTGTCCCTCGGGTCAATAATCCCGTCATCCCACAGGCGCGCGGTGGCGTATAGGGGGTGGGATTGTTCTTCGAACATCTTCAGGGTCGGAGCTTTGAACGCCGCTTCTTCGGCCTCGCTCCATTCCCCACCGGCCCGTTCTATCGCATCGCGTTTTACCGTGGCCAGCACCCCCGCGGCCTGTTCACCACCCATCACCGAAATGCGCGAACTGGGCCATGTCCACAAAAAGCGCGGCGAATAAGCCCGCCCCGACATGCCGTAATTACCCGCACCAAAAGAGCCGCCCACCAGCACCGTGACCTTGGGCACCGCCGCACAGGCCACTGCCGTTACCAGCTTGGCGCCGTGGCGCGCGATGCCTTCGGCCTCGTATTTCTGCCCGACCATGAAACCGGTGATATTCTGCAAGAACACCAGCGGCGTTTTGCGCTGGCAGCACAGCTCGACAAAATGCGCGCCCTTGACGGCGCTTTCGCTGAACAGCACGCCGTTATTGGCGATGATCCCCACGCGGATCCCCTCGATATGGGCAAAGCCGCACACCAGCGTCGTGCCGAACCGCGCCTTGAATTCGTCAAATTCTGAGCCGTCCACCACCCGCGCAATCACCTCGCGGATGTCATAGGGCACCTTGGGGTCCGCCGGAATCACGCCCAGCATTTCGTCAGGGCTATAGGCAGGCGCTTCGCCCCGTAGGGTGAGGTTATTTCCCCCACCAATCGACGCGACGGCCTGACGGGCCAGCGCCAGCGCATGGGCGTCATCCTCGGCCAGATAATCCGCCACGCCGGAAAGGCGGGTATGCACATCGCCCCCGCCCAGATCCTCGGCCGAGACCACCTCGCCGGTCGCCGCCTTGACCAGAGGCGGCCCCGCCAGAAAGATCGTACCCTGTTCGCGCACGATAATCGAAACGTCGGACATGGCAGGCACATAGGCCCCGCCCGCTGTGCAAGAGCCCATCACCACGGCAATCTGGGCAATGCCGGCGGCGCTCATCCGGGCCTGATTATAGAAAATCCGCCCGAAATGGTCGCGATCGGGGAACACCTCGTCCTGATTGGGCAGGTTGGCCCCGCCGCTATCGACCAGATAGACGCAGGGCAGGGCGTTTTCCTGTGCGATCTCTTGGGCACGCAGGTGCTTTTTGACGGTCATCGGGTAATAGGTGCCGCCCTTGACGGTGGCGTCATTGCAGACCACCATCACTTCGCGCCCGTGCACCCGCCCGATGCCCGCGATCAGCCCCGCCGCCGGTGCCGCACCGTCATACATGCCATGCGCCGCCAGCGCGCCGATTTCCAGAAACGGAGACCCGGGGTCGAGCAACCCCGCCACCCGGTCGCGCGGTAACATCTTGCCCCGCCCCAGATGGCGCGCCCGCGACCCTTGCGACCCGCCAAGCGCCGCCTTGGCCGCCCGCGCGGCCACATCATCCAGCGCCGCTTGCAGCGCGGCCCGGTTTTCGGAAAAAACGGCAGAATCCACCTGAACCTTGCTTGTCAGCTTCATTGCCCGTTCCCCCGGCGCGAATAATAGTTGTCGTAAAGAAAATGCAATGTTGCGAATTCCGCAACGATATTGCAGCGCGCGATCGCCAGCGCATCGCTGTTTTGTTCAACGTTTAATTCATAGTTCAGACAGTTCACGAAAAGCGGCTCCAGTTCGGCGGTGATTTGGCGGTTAAAGCTGTCCACCTCGGCTGGCGTCCATCTCGCTTGCATTCTTTCCGACATGCCTTGCGTTCCGGCGTTGAGCGAGCGGGTCAGCGCGGCCAGCGCATCGGCATCATCAAACTTTTCCTCGAATACCAGCCTGTCAAGCGGTGACAAACACCGGTTGAAGGCCTGATTGTCGGCAATAGGGCGGGCCAAGCAGGCGAGTGTCTGCCCGACGATATCCGCTTGCGCCAGCAAGGGCGTGGGCAGCAGGGCAAGGCACAGGGCAATCGGTTTCATCGCGGTTCCTATCGCATGGTTTCGTATAGGGCCCACAGCTCGACGGTGCGCTGCGCGGTCATGCGCATCAGGCAGGAAACCCCCTCGATCTGGCGCATGGAGCCCATACCCCATTTGGCATAGGCGGCGGTGCAATTGGCATCGCGATACGGGATCCATGCCCGTTGGGCCTCGCGCAGCGTATCGGCACGCACGGCAAATTCGGGTGTGTCGGCGTCGGTTTCGTCCAGCGAGCGGGCCGAATCCATGGCAAAGCGGTACTCTTCGTTCAGCAAAGCATCCCATGCATCGGATTCGGCCGCCATGCATTGCGCCTGCCCGAGGGTCGAATACCCGCCTTGCGTTTCGTCCATGCACCGGTTGGACATTTGCCACAGACAGGCGTTTTTGCCCTCGATCGTGTCGGCGGCATCGTAACAGGCGCGCAGGCCCGACAGCATGCGGGCCGGGTCAATGTCCTGCGCCATCAGCGGCGAGGCGATAAATGCCAGAAACAGAAATGCTTTGTTCATTTTTCTTCCTTAATCTATCAGGGTTATGCTTTATTCATAAAGGGCCGCCAGCGCGCGTAACTCGGCCACGCGCTGCGCTGAAAGGCGGTTCTGGCATTCGATCTCGGGCAGGCCGCTGCCTGCTTCAAACACATATTTCAACCCGACAACACGGCAGGTGTCGGCGGCATAATCCTCCCAGACTTGTTGGGAGTCCTCGAAGGTTGCCAGTATGGATTGGTAATCGTAATCAAAGGTTTTGGCCGCTTCCAGCCGTGCCACATGCGCCTGAAGCACGTCAAAGCTATGGCGGAATTCGGCATCCATCACCCGAAACCACGCATCGCGCTCGGCCTCGGGGCAGGTGGGTTCGACGAACTCGACCTCGGGGTCGGGAGTCACCAGCGCGCACTTGTCCTGCGCCGCCCCATAGCACGCCGCCACCGCTGCCGGAGCCGTCCCTTCAAGACAGGCCGAAACGTCGGTAAACGCATCCGCTTCGGTGTATTCCTGCGCGGCCAGTGGCGCGGCCGAAGCGAATGCAAGGATAAGGGCAAGCAGCAGTTTCATCGGCGCGGTCCTATTCCAGATGCGGGGCCAGCGCGCGCAACTCGACCAGTCGCGCGGCGGATTTCTGCACCATGCAGAAGGTTGGGTCGGGGTGGTCTATGCGCTGCAACTGATCGGCAAACGCGCCAAGAAAACAGCTTTGCCGCACATAGCTCTGCCATGAGGTATCCGCCTCGATGACGCTATCGGTAAAGAGCAGGTATTGCGGGTCTATGTCATTGTTTTCGTTATAAAGCCGGTCTTCCAAGGCAAAGGCCAGATCATAAATGCGCTTGTTTTCCATCTCGACCAGTTCGAGCCAGATCGCGTATTCGATCGACGGGCAGGCCAGCGCCGCATAATCTTGATCCTGCGCGGTCTCGATGCAGGAACGGGTGGCGACCAACGCACAAGCGGCCAGATCAGAAGGGGCGGCATTGGCGATACAATCCTCGACCACCCCGCGCATCGCGGCCTCGTCCAGCCCTTGGGCAGACAGGGGCGAAGCAAATAGGGCCAGTGCTGCTATAAGATATTTCATCCCGTCACCTTCATCAATTCGCGCCCGATCAGCATGCGGCGGATTTCGCTGGTGCCGGCGCCGATTTCCATCAGTTTGGCGTCGCGCATGATCCGCGACAGGGGGCTGTCATTCATAAACCCCGCACCGCCCATGGCCTGCACGCCCTGCACCGCGACTTCCATCGCCTTTTCAGAGGCATAGAGCACGCAGCCCGCCGCGTCCTGTCGGGTAACCTCGCCACGGTCGCAGGATCCGGCCACCGCATAGACATAGGCCCGGGCCGAGTTCATTGTAGCATAGATATCGGCAATTTTGCCCTGCATCAGCTGGAAATCCCCGATGGGCTGCCCGAACTGTTTGCGTTCGTGCATATAGGGCATGATGTGGTCCAGCACCGCGTGCATGATCCCCACGCCAATGCCCGACAGCACCACCCGTTCGTAATCAAGCCCCGACATCAGCACATTGACCCCGCGGCCTTCCTCGCCCAGAACGTTGTCGAACGGCACTTCGACATTGTCAAACACCAGTTCGGCGGTGTTTGAACCACGCATGCCCATTTTGTCAAAATGGGCGCTGGTCGAAAATCCGGCCATGGATTTCTCGATGATAAAGGCGGTCATGCCGCGCGCGCCCGCGCTGGGGTCGGTCTTGGCGTAAACCACCAGCGTATCGGCGTCGGGGCCGTTGGTGATCCAGTATTTGGTGCCGTTCAGGATATAGCGGTCGTTGGTTTTCTCGGCGCGCAGTTTCATCGACACCACGTCGGAACCGGCACCGGATTCGCTCATGGCCAGCGCGCCCACATGTGCGCCCGATACCAGCCCGGGCAGGTATTTCTGTTTCTGCGCATCGGTGCCGTTCAGCCTGATCTGGTTCACACACAGGTTCGAATGCGCCCCGTAAGACAGGCTGACCGAGGCACTGGCACGGGCGATTTCCTCTACCACCACCGTATGGGCCAAATACCCCATTCCCGCGCCGCCATAGCTTTCGGGGACGGTCACCCCCAGCAGGCCAAGCTCGCCCATCTCGCACCACAATTCGGGCGGGAAGGCATTGTCGGCATCAATCTGCGCTGCCATCGGGGCCACGCGCTCTTGCGCCCAGCGATGCACCATATCGCGCAGGGCCTCTATATCCTCGCCAAGGGCAAAATTCATCGAAGCGGTAAACATGTCGGTTCTCCTTTGCTTTAACTGAACACATGTTCAGTTGTTTGGCAAGGAAAATCAGACAAAGAAGATGCGCTCTACCGTCCAGTAGGCGGCGATCAACGCAATCACCATAGAGGCCGGAATGGTAATGACGCGCCGATACCAGTCGCGCCGCGAAAACCAGAACCCCACCAGACCAAAGCAGATCAGGATGACCGTCAACTGCCCCAGTTCCACGCCAAGGTTGAACCCGATCAGCCCGGGCACCAGCACCGTGCCCGCAAGCCCGAATTCGGTCAGCACTCCGGCAAAGCCCAGCCCGTGCAGCAGGCCAAAGGCAAATACGACCACCGGCCGCCATGGGTTCAGGTGGTCGGTAAAGATGTTTTCAATCGCCACATACATGATGGAAATCGCGATCATCGGTTCCACGATCGAGGCCGGCACAGTGATGATCCCCAGTATCCCCAGCGCCAGCGTCACCGAATGGGCCAGCGTAAACGCGGTGATCTGGGTCAGCAAAGGGCGCAGGCGGGTAGACAGCAAAAACAGCCCGACCACAAACAGGATATGGTCAAGCCCCTTGGGCAGGATATGGTCAAATCCGACAAAGATATAATCCAGCAGCGCGCCGCCAAAACTGACCGCCGTGGCACCGGTGGTGGAAATCGGGTCGCTCAGGTCTCCGGCGGTCAGAAAGGCGTTATAGGGGTTGTCCTCGTCGATCAGCCGGATCACCAACTGCCCGTAACCAGCCGCCCAGCCCAGCCGGATATCGGGTGCGTCGCCGAATTCGCCGGTCACCACAACCAGACTGTCGCGCACCAGATCAAGGTCGCCTGCGGGCGGGATATCCACGCGCTGCACCTGCACGTGCCCCGCCGTGGTGCCGCGCAAAAAGGTGATGTTGCGGGCAAAGGCCTCGCGGTCAAAGGCGGCATCCAGCTGTGCGGGTGTCATGGCGCGCAACCGGTCGTATTCGGCGGCGTTTTGAGATTCCGAGGTATCCTGCACCTGCGTACCGATATCGGCAATCACCGCCTCCAGATTGACGGTGATTTCAAGGCGGAACCGGCCGTTTTCAAGATAAAGGTCCGATACTGCCGGGCGGATTTCATGGGCGTGGGCCAAGGGTGCCAGAATTGTGATGGCGATGCCAAGCAGGATTGGTATAAGTCTGAACAAGATCGGGCCTCCGGGCGAAATAATCGGGATGTTTTTATGGGCAAATGGATGCGACTGCCAGCGCTAATTGGCGCGGCAATATGTTGGGTGGCGGGCGCGGGCGCGCATGAATTCTGGATTGAACCGCTGGATTACCGGATCGGGGCGGGGGATGCTCTGGTCGCCCATTTGCGGGTCGGGTCGGATTACAAGGGCAATGCGCTGTCGTATTTCCCGACCCAGTTTCGCAACTTTGACTGGTCGGACGCAACGGGCACGACGCCGATCCCCGGGCGCATCGGTGACCGGCCGGCGGTGGATTTTGTGCCCGAATCCGGGGGGCTGATTATCCTGAGCCACGTTTCCACCGATGCAAAACTGACCTGGCGCGAGCGCGAACGCTTTGACCATTTTGTGCTGGCGCACGATATGGGATGGGTGCTGGAATCGCATGCGGAACGCGGCCTGCCCGAG
>JALXER010000364.1 GCA_027069385.1 Paracoccaceae bacterium | reverse complement strand
GGGAAGCGGTCATACTTGCGGGTCATAGCAGCGCCTTCCGTGTCGTTTGCTCGATGTATCCGGTGTCAGGCCCGTAGTGTTCGAGCCATGTTTTTTTCTCGCGGTGGATCGCCAACTTGCTAACGTCCATCATTCCTTGGTGGTGGCCCTCGCACAGCGGTATCGTGTCAAAATCGCTGGCCTTTTTGCTTGAGAACCGACCGTGGAAGCAGTGGTGCACTTGCGTCCGGCTGGCCTGCTGCATCCCGAATTTATCGCAGACGCAGCACGGCAATAACGCGACGGCTGCCATGTATTCCTTTCCGGTCATGCCGAAGCCCTCTCTGTCCATATGACGCCGTGTCGTGACCCGTATTCGTAAATCACTTCGATCAGGTCGGACATTTGCGATTTATTCAGGCGCGACGTGCGGAATCCGGCGGGGAACGGCGTTTGCCCATCAAGCCCATGTTGCCATAGAATTTCGTGGCCGAGGCTGTGCATGAACGCAGATTTCCAAACGTCTGTTGTCCAAACGCGGCCCTCCGGTTTTGCGCGGGAAATGTCGGACAACATGGCCCACATCTTGGCGTTTTGGTCTGGCGTGCGGTTGCCTTCCTTGATGCTCACTACAGCGTCAACAGGTGCGGCGGCGATCAATGACTTGGCAAATTCACGCTGCGTGTCGGTCCGCAATATGACTGTTTGCCCAGCCATCACTGGCCATCCGCTTTGGCTACGGCGGCGCGGGCGGTTAATGTGACTGCAACAAGTGATGAGGTTGGCTTCATTGGCCCGACTTCATCAAGAAAATCAAGCAAAGCCTGATACATATCCGGCGCGGCGGCGATTAGGTGGGCGTTGGCGTCGTTATCATCACACGGTGGCATCGCCATTCTAGCAATAAGGCCACCACCGGTTTCCGTCCCAACAACCAAAGGACCATTAACATCCATTTCGTTGCCGACCACCCAAGGCCCTTTTGTAAAATCAGCCATCACCCAGCCCCCAGCATCACAGTATCCAGTGCAACCAAGTCCCTGACGTGATCAATTGACACACGGTGGGCCTCGGCAACTGCCTTGTAAATCTCGGAGTATTGCGGGCCGCGAAGGGTTGCCTTTTGGGCGTTCTCCATGCGGGTGAAATCGGCTAGGATTTGCTTTGCGTCGCTCATGCTGCCAGCTCCTTCTTGCGGGCCGACGCGGCATCAATTACGCGCTGGTCATTCGCCACTGCTGGGAAACTGCCCCGAATTGATAGGTAGGCCGCTTTCAGATCATCGGTTGACGCGCATTGCGTAAGAGATTCAATCGCCGCAGTGATCTCTTGCTCTGATGCTGAATACCCGACCTCGCGGGCGCTTTTGTCCTTGTCATACAAGGCCAGCCCGAATGTGTTGCCGAAACTGCGAAGGGCGCGTTTAAGGGCGTCTGTCTCGGCCTCTTTATAGGCGCTTTCGTGTGCATCTGCTTCGTTCTGCACCTTTTGCACACCCGTCCCAACGGCCGCACCTTCACGGCTTACCCCGTCCACCTCCACCCGCACGGTGCAAGCATATGAGACCCGCACTTGATCGTTGTCGTATTTATCCTTGGCCGTGATGCGAGAGGCCATTTCAATGCGCGTGATAGAATATGACCAGCCACCATGCCCGAAAATGCGGTTTGCTTCGCGGATCACATGCAGAGCGTCAACATATTCGCCGAATTTACCTTTTGGCGGTTGCCTTACCGCGTCCGGCGACAGCGGCTTTTGCAGTTCGATTGTTGCTTTGTCCCAGTCCATTAGTAAGCCTCCTTGCCGGTGATAATCTCGACGCCATCAATCCCAGCTTCGAAATTCTTGCGCACGTATTCGGTGGCAAAATCAGCCATTGCAGTTTTGTCGTGGCGGGCGATCCAGTTAACCACCTTGCCCATGTCCTTGATCTCTGGGCGGCGGAATGTGCGCATGCCCTTGACCGTATCCTTGAGCGCCTTTGTGGCGGCTTCCTTCGCGTCCTGTGCTTCCTGCGCCAGACGCCCGGCCTCACGCTGGGCTTCAATATCGGCGGCGTTGATCTTGGCTGCGGCGGCTTCGGCCTCTTTGCGTTTACGCTCGGCCTCCTCGAAGGCAGCACGTTTGGCAGCTTCCTTTTCGGCTGCCAGTTTGGCCTTGAACGGGGCGACAACAGCGGTCAGCGCGTCTTGCAGGCGCTTGGCGTCGTCAACCGTTGGTTTCCAGCGTGCGATTTCCGCCTTCCATGCGTCGTGAAGTGGCGCGGTCGCGCTTTTCTGCGCCTTCGCCAGATCAGAACGATAACCGCGCAGTGATTTTATCAGCGCATCAACCGCGTTCATTTGGTCTTCGGTTTCTACCGGCTCGCCATCCGCCCAGCTTTCGGATTCCGCGATAACATCGGCATACGGCGCGATACATTCATCAATCGGATCGGGCGGGTTATTGTGGCCCTGTGTAATCATGTTCATGTGATAGCCTCCAAGATGGCTGTTGCACGGTCGTGCTCTTTGCGGGCGGATGCGAACAGGCGGCGCTTCATAGCCCGCCATTCGTCATTGACGTATCCGAGTTGAAAGGCGTCCAGATAGGTTTCGGCCATTTCAGCCTTGGCCATTTCCAGATGGATTTTCGCCACCTTCGCTTGCCCGATATTGAATTCATCGGGGAACGGCGTGGGGAATGTTTGATGTTTCATCGGCACGCACCACATGGGCTTGCGGCGTAGACAGCGTTTGCCTGCGCCTTGGTGATAATGTGGCCAGCGAACAGGCCCGCGATGATGGCAAGGGACAGGGCAATGATACGCATCAAGCCAACCCCCGCACACGCTCGCCCGGAATGCGGCCGACATTGTTCCCGATCAGGATCAGGTCACCGTCTGACAGGTCGCCACGCTTGCGTAGGGCGTCAACCAGCACCATGGGCAGGGCGTTCGGCGGGCAGGCTTCGATTGCCTCTTCCAGCATCTTGCGGGCGCTGTGGGCGTTTAGGCGTTCGCGCTGTTGTGCTTGCGTTAGCATCATTTCGCCTCCACCAATTTACCGCCTTTTGCTTTGTAAAATGTGTCTGCTTTAAGCCCGCCAGTTCCGATGCAACCTGTGGCAAACCCAATGCACTCTCCCTTTGAATATTCAGCTAGGCTTATCCATGTGCCATCGGCACCGGACGCAACAGCCGAAGAGCCAGCCGCCGAAATAACACCGTTTTCCCCAGTTATTTTGTGCGTGGCGGAGTTGCCGCTGGAAGCCTGCGTGGCGGAATAGCCGCTGGAAGCCTGCGTGGCGTAGTTGCCGCTGGAAGCC
>JALXER010000363.1:21141-36007 GCA_027069385.1 Paracoccaceae bacterium | reverse complement strand
TTGTCGTTTTGCGGAAGAAACGCTTTCCAGGCACGTCCGCCGATTTTCTTCAATATGATCATGGTATTTTCCCCTTCCAAATCAATTTACATATTCAATAATGTGAATTTATATAGACAAATGGTTAACAATTGGTTAAGTATATAGAAAAAATACATTATTTTGTAAAAAGTATAGAAAATGATTACACCAAAACAGATTAGAGCTGCGCGAAATTTCCTTGGAATCGACCAGAAAACCTTGGCTGACGCCGTTGGCGTTTCAAAGATGAACATCTCGGACATTGAAAACGAGAAGGGAAAGCCGCGAGCAAGTACCCTAAACACCATCGAGTTATATTTTCAAACCTGCGGGATCAGATTGACCGAGGCTGGTGGGATAGAGCCTGCCCAAAATTTTGTGACTATTTATGAAGGGGAGAATTGTTATTCCGATCTCCTTTTGGATATTCATGCCACCCTAAAAAGAACGAAAGGTCGAATGTTGTGTAGTGGGTCTGATGAAAGGCGCTCATCAGATGAAGTTATTGATCAACTCCGCAAGATGCGCAGCGATGGTATCACCATGCGGTCGCTGATCGAGAAAAATAACACCTACATCATGGGTAAAGTGGAAGAGTACCGCTGGATGCCAGAAGGGCTGTTCGTCGATGGAGACGTGAAAGTCATCTACGCGGATCGCGTTGCCTATTTGGTAAGTTGGGCAGGGACACCCAGAGTTATTGCCATTCAGGACAAAACTATAGCCGAGGAAGCAAAAAGGAATTTTGATTTCATCTGGTCACACTCCGAGCAGCCCAAAGAGTCAACATCCAAAGTGTTTTACGAGGATGAAAATGGCCAGAACTAGTGTAAGTGCTAAATCAGCGTGGCAAGCGCATTCTTCCTTTATGCTAGGAATTAGCATGGGAAGCCAAAACCATGAAGGCGAAGCCCTGGAAGCTATTGTTGACCGGGTCAATGAAGGCGGCTTCACGCATGGCGTACTTGATGTCGCTGATACGCTCAACCGATACAGATATGTTGGCGAAGGAAAATCGATACAAGAAGCTATCGCTATTGCCAGACAAGAAGGAAGCGACTGGCTGGAGCGCAACGACCCAATTTTGTCGAGGCTTAAAATGCCCGTAGCTGTTCATCGGTGGGATGAGTGGTTAAATCATCCGAAGTACCCAGAAACAATCGGGCAGATTAAAGAATTGTATTTGAATTGCGACGTCCTTTGTCAGGCGTTGGATCAAGATATCGACAATTTTTACGTTAGAAACTACGGCACGGCAGATGTTTCAGCCGGAATGAGAAATTTAAGCGTAGAGTATTATCTTGAAGAACTGGCCGTTGCGGCAATCATGCTTGAAGAAAAGCCAAGTCTAGTGATGTATCCTGGCAAACAGCTTAATTGTTTCAAGCTTATTCGAGATGGAAAAATTCCTGATGCGCCGCCGTCTTTGTCAAATTCATCCTTCAGCAGGTTAATAATTCACAGCTTCCAAAGAGCACCGATTGTGAATCCAAACAAGAGGATGGCGGCTGCTTCTCCTGCTTAATTCAGCGCGGGTTGAGTGCTCTATTCATCCGGGAAAAGTCCTGGCATCCATCGACCTGCCAGTTTCGCAGGGAAGGCCAGATGCAGTGGCGCGCGCGTGCTTTGAGACTGAAGTGCGCCGATTTCCAACAGAGCGGAGGTTACTCGCCGCGCGCTTCTCTCATTGACGCCGAGAAGAGAAACAGCATCGGCGCGTGTAATCGAACCTTGCATAAGCACCGCGCGCAAGACCGTATCGGATTTGGCTGGTAGTGTTCCTGCGCGCATTTCTTCTTCTGCCCAGATCAGGATGCGATCCCGCAACCGATCAGGTTTCATCAAGCCTTCCATGAACTTGACCTGATCTATGCAGATTTTCAGGAAGAAAGCCGTGAAGTCGGCAAGGGCCGCTTCGCTTAGCGTGCCACGCCCGTCACGATCTCCACGCCGGGGCTGATCGCAAGCAGCCAAATGGCGTTTGTATTCCGCTTCGTTTCGCGCAAGACCGCGCGCGACCGACCAAAGCCCTTTGGTTTCGAGAGCGTTTTTCAGCATTGCATAGGACATCAACCGGGCTACACGACCATTCCCATCCAGAAACGGGTGAACCCAGAGCAGACGATGATGCGCGCAACCGGCAGCCAAAATGGACTCGATCCGGCCTGCCTTACGATAGGCGCTGTGTATTCGATCAAGAAAACGTGGCACCGCGCCGGGGCTGATCGCCACGTGGCGTCCAACTTCAACATCTCTGGTTCTGAGTTCGCCCGGTATGACCGGGATTTTCTCTCCGGTCGAAGGCATTTCAACAAATAGTAGGTCGGGCGGTAGCAACTCACAAAAGCGACGGTGGATTTCCTTTATCGCTTCGGGCGATGTAGGGCTTTCGCTTAAGCCACCTTCGTCTATCCATTTTTGGACAGCAATATGCGCCTTGGCTTCGAGTTGCAGATCACGTTTTTCCGGGTCAGCACTATAGTCGTCATTCAGTGCACGTTCGATATCGATAGGGTGGGTGTTATGCCCTTCGATCAGGTTGCTATAGTAGCAATTCATCGAGCGGATCAGATCGGCCAAAGCATCAGCGATGGATGCAGGCAAACTGCTGGCGAAACGGGCTGAGGCCGTCGCCAAGTCCAGAGCCAGGTCATTGAGTGCGGCGCGTTTGGGGGAACCTTCGCTCACCATCAATGGCTCAAACAGACCTATGGTCTCACCATCATCTCTTGTATTTTTTTCGCTCATTATGTCCGCTTTCTTTGCCGCCAAGACAATCATCAATATGACACAATATCATATAGATAGGGGATTAGATAGCAAAATATGTCCTGCATTATGTCCGCTTCTATGTCCGGTTTGCTTCTAACTTTAGAACCAAACGTCACATTCTGCGGGTGGTTGATAGAAACTTCGTTTGGGGCCAAATCCCATATCCGATTATACCCGATAATATCCGGTTTTTCGATTGCGTGGCTTTGTATGTTGCAAAGCCTGGATAAGAGGTACGCGGCGGCCTTACGGTCACCGCGTATGCTCTAAGGGGTGAACCGGCGCTTGGCCAGTTCACGCTCAATGTTGCGCATTGAGGTAAGGGCGTCGCGCTGTTCTTGCGAGCTGCGCGCGGCAGATGCAAAGGCTATGAAAGCCTTTTTGCGCAGGCCGTAAAGTTCTGCGGTGCTGCGTGTTGCCGCTTCAAATCGTGAGACAAGTTTCATCCTATCCTCCTGTGTTTCAAGGAGGCCCCGAACCATTCAGGGCCTTTCGGCCCCGACACATCATTCGCCCATGAAGGCCTTTGGATGGTGCGGGCATCTGCGCAGAAACGGGATCGGATTAGGTGAAGCCGCTCGATGGAGTGAAGCCGTGCGATGGCATCAACTCGGAACTACTGGATTGGTCGAAAAGAAGTTTGGTGCAGCCCATGTTCTGTTGCCGTTGCTCACATGAAGAGCGACCGCTTTTCCGGTCAGGGACAATCACCGATGCCGTGGCGATAAGAATCCAGAGCGGATCACTTTGGCCTTTGGTGCGTTTCAAACGGCGCGCAACTTCCTCTTTGATCGAGATGGCTTGCAACAAGACACCCAGATTCCCTGAACGAATTCGGCGTCACACTTCAATGGTCTGCCCGCACCACCTGACTGCGTCAGCCGTGTTGACCATGAACTGTGAGCCTTTGCCTTCGTCCTGACGGGAGGGCGTTAGCAAGCAACTCAAACAAAGGAGATCAGAAATGACACGCGAAAATCAAACAACGAACCAAGCCCCGAACGCGCCCGACTATCTGGCTTGGCACGTCACTCAGAAAGGTGAGAAGTCCTTCTGGAACAAAGTCGGCGCTGCATGGGCGCACAAAGACGGCAAGGGCTATACGCTTCAGATGGAAACCTGTCCGATCAATGGCCGCATCGTTCTGCGCCTACCGCTTGAAGACACAGCTGAACCCGAGGGGCGCGCTTAAGCGCCCCTTCCTTTACGGCTCAAGACCCCGGCGGCGCGCTTTTCTGCGCTGCCGCAACGCTTCTTCCCGGTCCCGTGTCAGAGGCGGCTTGTGATCCGGGTTTTCCTGATATTTCACCACATCGGCGCGCAACTGCATTAACTCCTGCTGGCTGCGCGCATTCTGCCGCTGAATATCTTTTTGCAAGGCCGCGCGCTCTTCGAGGTGACGGAAGATCAGTGCATCTTTCTCGGCCCTGTCTCGATGCCAGGCCTGCAGGGTTTCCTGCTCATTCTGTGCCTTGATACGGGCATATTGTCCGGTCAGCCGGTGCCAGATACCGGAAATACCGCGCGGCAATCGCTGCGCTCTTTCTTTGGTTTCCGCCTGCCAACGGTTTTTCAGCTTGCGCCAAAGCCCCGTGCGTTCATCGTGCTGGCGGGCAACCATTTCCTTTTTGTGAAAGTCCAATATGGCCGCGCGCTGCTTTGCGTCGCGCTCTGCCTCCTTGATGAATTCTGCAAGCCTGGTCGTCATGCTTTCCGTAATTCTGGCTCTGACCTCTCCAACTGAGGCCAGTTGCTTATGATCTCTAAGCCGAGCTTTGAGCTCCTTCACCTTCACCCCAGTGAAGCGTGAGAGGGAGTAGACCTCGCCCATGTAATCGACGGCAACAAACCCGCGACGGTCGCCACGTGCCAACCAAAAGCCGCGCTCTTTCAGCGCCTGTTCAAACGAGGCCAGGTTGTCCGAACTCTCCCAGCAACCGCGCAGAACCGATTTGATCTCGCGCGGGTCGAGCCCAGCCCGCCGTGCTTGTTGCCATTCTTCGCGGCTGAAGTTTGTCGGATCACGCAGACGCCTATCCTGCAGCCCGCGCGGCAAATCCCAGCCATGTTCCAGATACAGCTCGCGCGAAATATCACGGAGCTTGCTCTTGTAGTGGGGCAGGTTGATCGCCCGCATCCGCTCGGCATCGATCCGCGACCAGACAACATGCGCATGGCGTCTGCCATCTTTTTCGTGAAAGACAATGGCGCGTGGCTGATCTTTCAGCCCGAGCTTTTCTTCGATCCTGATCGCCGCTTGCTCGAACGCCTTGGTTGAAGCTTTCACCCCTTGCGGCGGATTGAGACTGATTGAGAACAGATAGTTTTTGCAGCGGGTTCCTTTGGCAATGGCATCTGCCTCACAAAAGGCCTCGATCAGATCATCACTGGCAAAGCCGGATACTTCATGCAGTTCGACATGTTCATTGTCACGCATCGCCAAGAGATAGCGCGCAAGCTGCCCGGCCTCGCCGCGTTCTTTGGCTTTCAGGATCATGGCCCGCTCCTTGGCATTTTTCCGAGCGCGCGCAGCAAGTCAGCGCGTAGTGCCTGGACCTCACGGCAGGCTTTGACCAGATCGGATTCCGTCTCCGGTGAAACAGGCAGTGAGCCTGTATTCATCGCCTTGGCAAGCTGGTTCAGGTTTGATGACAGGCGCGAGGCACCCAAGGCTCCCAGAACCCGCCCAAGGGCCTCTGCGTCCTTCACAGGGCTGTTTCCCGGACGTTTGCGCGGCGTAGCCTCATCGCCGAACAGTTTTTCCCTGATATGCACCGCCACCGGCTTGCGCCCGCGATCTGCATCCAGCCTTGCCCGTTCCTCAAAGGTAAAGCGGATGGAAAACGGCGGCGGATACTTCGGCGCATCGGCAGTGGATTTCGCCGAATTAGACGCTATATCATTGAAATTACAGTCTAAAGTGCTCATCATCGCACCTCAGACTCTTCGAGTCTAACTGTGCGAGATAGCGTTCCCACTCCTCAAGCGTTTCAAAGAGAGTGTTCGAAGTCTCTCCATCGAGGTGCACCAATCTTTTCAAGGGGTTAGGCTGGTATAGGCGTGCGTTAAGCAACATGTTTCTGGATACCATCCAAAAGCGCCCTTCAAGTCGCGTTAACGGCTTCAAAGCGGGCGAGGTAACGCCAAATGCGATTACGCCGGTTCAACTGCGCTCGCTACAAACTGGTTTTGCCACGCGCTGATATCATCATCTTTCAAACAATGTATTGGACCAAGGTCTGTTGCAAACCACGAAAATTTGCGTTCATCTATAAAGATGAAAGCGCAAATAAATGGCAGGTTATGGCGCAAGCTGACATTGCCGCAACAGTTTTTATTGGCAGGAACCATTGTTATGGCGTCAGCGATGCTGATCGTTGGCACATGGGTTTCCAGCCGAATCGAGCAAGCGGTCATTGAGAGCCAAGGGGCATCTGCCGCGGTTTATCTTGAAAGTTTCTTATCACCGCTGAGCCAAGAACTCGCCGAGAATGATACGCTTTCACAGCCCGCGCAACGGGCGCTTATCGAAGTGTTCGGGCAAACGGCCCTTGGGGAACGCATCGTATCTTACAAAATCTGGAAGCCTGACGGCACGGTCGTATATGCCTCCGATGCCAATATTATAGGCCATTCGTTTGAAATAACCCCCGACTTGGAAAAGGCCCTTTCGGGGCAGGTTTCAGCCTCGTTTGAAGCGCTGGACGAGTTGGAAAACCGGGCGGAGGCGGCGCTCGGGATTCCGCTGCTAGAGGTGTACACCCCCATTCGGGAAAGCTGGACGGGGCGCATCATTGCGGTTGCCGAGTTTTATGAACGGGCGGAAACGCTGGAAAACGAGCTGGCGCGCGCCAGCCGCAATAGCTGGCTGCTGGTGGGGCTAATATTCTTGGCAAGTGGCGGCTTGCTATATGGAATCGTGCTGGCGGGGGGCCGGCTTATCGCATCCCAGCGACAGCAGTTGCAGGCGCAGCTAAAAGAAACCAAAGCGATTTCGGCGCAAAATGTGGCGTTGCGAAAGCGGGCGGTCTCGGCCTCTTCGCGTGCGATTGCGCAGGCCGAGCGCACCCTTCGGCGGGTTGGCTCTGATCTGCATGACGGCCCCGCCCAATACATGGCGCTGGCCTCGTTGAGGCTGGATAGCGCCCTGCCCCAAGGCGAGCACCAAAACAAGGATGCCGAACAGGTTAAAAACTCGCTCAAGCAGGCGCTGCTTGAGATCAGAACCATTTCACGCGGGCTGGCATTGCCCGACCTTGATGAACTGGACATCGAGCGCCTGACCAAGCGCGCAGTGCAGGAATTCAGCAATCTTTCCGACCTTGAAACCAGGGTCAATATGGCCTGCAATCCCAATGAAACCGTGCTGAATTATGCGCAAAAACTGTGCATCTACCGGTTTTTGCAAGAGACCCTAGCCAATGCCTCGCGCCATGCGCGGGCCGAAAAGGCAGACGTAAATGTGCGCTGCGAATCTGCGGCGATTTCGGTCGCGGTTCAGGATAGCGGGCGCGGGTTTGACCCAACCTCGGCGTTGAAGCTACGCAGTGATGGCGGGCAGGGATTGCTGGGCATGATCGACCGCGCCGAAAGCATTGGCGGTGCGGTTGATATCCAAAGCCAGCCCGATAATGGCACTACAATTACCCTTACCCTACCCTTAGGAGAGCCTTGAAATGAGCATCACAATAATTCTGGCCGACGACCACCCAATTTTCAGGGACGGCTTGGTGCAAAGCATCGAGGAAACCGGAGAATTCGAGGTGGTCGGCGTTGGGGAATCGGCCCAGGACGCCATTGATCTCGCGGCAAAATTCAAGCCGGACATTGCGCTTCTGGACCTGTCCATGCCCGGTGGCGGCATTTCGGCGGCCCGTAAAATTGCTGCGTCGGAAAGCGGGGTCAGGATTGCCATGCTTACGGTGTCCGAAGACGAAAACGACGTAACCACGGCGCTTCAGGCCGGGGCGATCGGCTATGTGCTCAAGGGTGTTTCTGCCATTGAACTGCGCCGTGTGCTCAAGGGTGTTGCGAAAGGTGAAGCACATGTTTCGCCCACTCTTGCCGCGCAGATGCTTAAGCTTATGAATGCCCCGCGCGACGCCCAGCACAACCCGATTGACGACCTGACCAAGCGCGAAGAAGATATTTTACGCCGCGTTGCCAAAGGGCTAAGCAACCGTGAAGTCGCGGTTGAACTGGGCTTGCAAGAAAAAACCATCAAGCACTATATGACCACAATTTTAGGGAAACTTCAGGCGCGTAACAGGGTTGAAGCCGCGCTTATTGCCCACCGCACCTGGGGTGACAAGTAGGCCCGCCCAGAGGCGAGCCTACGGATTGGTTTAGCGCCCGGCCAAGCCATTCATCCGGGCAATATCTTCGGCGGTTGCACGGCGCTCTACCACGGTACGATTGCTGGCATTTTTCAGCTCGTACCGCCCGTTTTCCAGCTCTTCTTTCCAGCCATTGGTATAGCGGATCTCGACTTTGCCATCCGGATACACCTCGACCGAGGAAACATGGCTACCGGGGCCGACACCGCCGCCACCACCGCCCACGGGCGTGCCGGGGACGAGCGAGCATTCGGGATGTTCGGCAATATCATGCGGATCATCGCAACCAGAGCCACCCGGAACGCGGGGCCGGCGACGCCCGGATTCCTCCGACCCTCCGCCATTTCTGCCGCGGGATTCGTCATCATCGTCGTGGCCACGGCCGTGACCGCCACCATGGCGACCGCGGCCACGTTTCAGCAGAACCGTTTCCTTGTCGATGCCCGGTTTCAGGTCAAACCCTTTTACAAGGTCGGTTTGCGCCGGTTGGGCCTGCGCCATCGCAGATACAGCGCTAAAACCAAAGACCAACGAAATAGCCGTAATTTTCAGGGAATGTTTCATTTCAATATCTCCAATCATTGTTTCCGATATACTGATATTGCGGCAACTTGCTTGGGATGGATAACGACCAAGGACTAGCGAAAAACTGAAATATGTCGGAATGAATTTAGGACTTTGGTCGGGCTAAAGACATCGGGCCATTTGCTTGCACACCGAACAAAGATGCCGTTATTGCCCCAACAAGATGTCGAATCTTATTTCGTCACTTCGCGTAGATCTCCTGCGGATAACGCGGCGATTCTTGTTGTCACGAAGCTCATAGGTGTTCCGACCAAGGGTCTCGGTCCATCCATTTCTGTAATAGATGACAATGCTGTTATTCTGGATCTCAATTCGATCAATCTGGGTGCGCGCCTCAATCGTGTCCCGGTCTGTTTCGCCGTCACCACTGCTGCTGCCACCACCACTACCGCCGCCACTACCACCGCCGCTGCCACTGCCGCCACCTGGGCCGCTACTGCCACCTCCGTGGCCACTGCCGCCACCTCCATGGCCACCGCCACCACTGCCGCTGCTACCGCCACCTCCATGGCCGCTATTTCCACCGCTCGATGGTGAAGAGCCCGCGTTGGCGGTTGTTGCTGCGCTAAGAACCAGCATTGCCGGAGTGACATATGCCACAAGTGAACCATGCCCAAGGCGTAACAACGCCTGTCTGCGCGTAAGACGGTTTTCCGACATGGGCTTTCCCCGTTTCTCCAATTCCAGCCGATCGCTTTCTAAGCAATGGATTAACACCGCATGGGTTTGAACCTAGCGCCGGCTTTACCCAAAGTCACCGGACCTTGGTCGGAGAATGGCACTAAGCAGCCATAAAGGCTTGCTGTTGCAACACACTTGCCCCCGAAACCAGCCCGAGCTTGCGCATGGTAGGTAAAAACCTGTTATGCCGCTCAACCAGACCAAGTGCGGCCATGCCCACGCAGTATTTTGAGCATTTCTTGGTGGAGCGGCTTCCGATGCTTTGCAAGCTTTTGTCCGCAAAGCCTCTGCCGAGTTGGGATTTGGTTTCCACAATAAAACGATCCGTTCCCAGTTCCAGCTTTTGCCCCGCAAAGCAAAACCGCAAATCCGTATCAATGGTCATCCGCTCGCCACCCTTTTTGGCAACAAGGGTAATGCGGCGATACCGGATATCCAGCCCGCGCTGCAAATCGTAGTTAAATTCTTTGCCATAATGGCCGCTGTATATCGTGCTGACAAATTCTTTGGCCACCGCCGTAAGCCCGCCCAAATCGGCCGCATCATAAGGCATGCGGTGCTTTTCTGTCATGCCGCGCTGCCCTTTTACCTTTAGCTCCAGATAGCAAAGCCCGGCATCGACATAGCGGCGCACACGCACCTTAAAGCCCTTGCGCAAGCCCTGATGGTGCTCGTAATAGGCTTTGTGTTCCGAGGTATCAAAATACCGCGTTTTATAGGTAAACCCGCGCTGCCCGCCTATTTCCAACACCTCGAAATGCTTGATCAACTCCGGCATCACCGCTGCCAGCGCAGCTTTGTCAAGCACATACTTGTTGTCAATCCGAGACAGCATAGCCGCTTTGCCATTCAAAGCCTCTAGTGAAATCGGGGAAAACCCGCCCTGAAACCACTCCACCCGATCAGGTATAATATGCATGTTCATAACCGCCTCCTAACCGCGATAATAGATTTTGAGCCGCGCCAGATCATTGACGTAATTCAGCTCCGAAATTTCAAAACTAAGCACATCGACCCCGAGGCGCGCTGAAAGCTCTGACCGCATTTTTTCAACATCCGAAAGCGCATGAGCATCAATTTTATCCAGCGTCAGCCGCACCTTATTGATCGATTGCATGAATCGCGGGTGGTCAATCAGATACGCCCCGATAAGCACAAAGATATTAACCAGAATCACCAGTGCAATCCCGGTGCCCAGCACCGAGCAAATGACAGCAATGGCGATAGACCCGAAAAAATACGCGATCTCGATTTTGCCAATTTGCTCGGAGCGCAGGCTGAAAAGCGCCAGAATGGCGAACAACCCAAATCCGGCTGCGATGCTGAAATCCACACTTGAAAGAATGGTCAGAACCGAAAACGCAAAGATGTTGAACATCGAGGCCGTGGTCGCCATTTCCTTATCGCGATAGCGCCGGTAATAAAGCCCGAACACCAGCGCGGATATCGCCACGATATTGATCGTAAACCGCGCTAACAGCTCCCATACCGGTTCACTGATTTCTAAAAATTCCATTGGTCTGTTCCCTTAAATCTTCAAACGTGCCGCCGTGACAAATCTAAGGCCAACATGATGCATCGGAAATAAAAAGGGATCAGCCCAAAGCCGCGCCGCTTTTCCAACTTTAGTCCGTAAGGCGGGCGCAATGGTCTTAGGGCGTAGACCTGGGGTCAGGACAGCCGGTCCAGTATGTCGTTCAGGGCGGCGGGGTCGTCGAAGGTCAGGCGCACCGGCAGGGTCAGCACCTGCGGGCGAAAGCTGTGCGGCAGGCGGACGGCGTCTTTTTCGGTGGTAACCAGTTGCAGGTTGGCCTTTTGGGCCTCGTTCAGCAGCCGGTTCAGCAGGGTTGGAGCGTATTCCTCATGATCGGCAAAAGCCATGGTTTTGACCAGCGTTGCCCCCTGCGCAGCCAGCGAGTCAAAGAACTTGGCCGGTTTGCCGATACCGGCAAAGGCCAATACGCGCAGCCCGTGCCAGTCCATACCGGTTTGCAGCGGTGCCAGATGCGCGCCAAGGCAGCGGGTGTTTTGCAACGCGGGCCAGCGTTTTAACAGGTCGGCCTGCGCGCGTGCATCGCCGACAGAAACCACCAGATCGGCCCGCGCCAGACCCGAGTCGACGGGTTCGCGCAACGGGCCGGCAGGCATGACCCGCCCGTTGCCAAATCCGGTTGCGGCATCCACCACCACGATCGACAGGTCCTTGTGCAGGGTCGGGTTTTGCAGCCCGTCATCCAGCAAGACCACCTCGGCCCCCGCAGCAATCGCCGCCAGCGCCCCCGCGTGCCGGTCGGCACTGATCCATGCCGGACCAAAGGCCGAGATCAACAACGGTTCGTCGCCCACCTCGGCACTGGAATGGGAGCGCTCATCGACCCGGACCGGCCCTTTCAGGCTGCCGCCATACCCGCGCGAAACCACATGCGCAGCCACGCCGCGATCCTGCAAGGCGCTTAGCAGCGCAATAACCACCGGCGTTTTACCGGTGCCACCCACGTTGATATTGCCCACGCACACCACCGGCACGTCAAGGTGATGCCAAGGGCCTTTGGCCATGCGGCGCGCGCTGACCCGCTGCCAGAGCCACGAAAGCGGGCGCAGCAAAGCGGCACGCAGGCTTTTGTCTTGATGCCAGAATTCAGGTTGCTGCATCATCGCCCCCTTGCGGCAACTCGCGCAGCACCAGATCGACGATCTGCTCGATGGCCTCGACACCTTCGGACCCGACTTTCCACGCCGCCGTAGCCAGTTGCGCGGCGCGGTCGGGGGCCAGTGTCTCGGTCAGGGTTTCGGCCAGTTCGGCAGCAGAATCGGGCGAGACCACCGCCTCGCCGCGAAACAGCTTGCGGAACTTTTCCTGATGCGGCGCGGTAAAGCCGCCGCAAACCACCGCCGCGCCCAGCGCTACGGCGGGATAGGGGTCGGCGGCTTGCGGACCGGCAAAGGTGCCCCCCATAAACGCCACCATGGACAGGCGAACAAAGCTGCCCAGATCGGCAGGGTCATCGCTGATCAGCACGTCAAACGGGCGTTCCGGCGGTGCGCCGGTTTTCAGAACCTGTACGCAAAGCCCGGCATCGTTAAACGCTTCGGCCATGTCCTGCGCGCGCTCTCCCGGCGCGGTCAGCACCAGCAGGCCCAGCCCCGGAAAGGATTTTCTGGCCTCTATATGGGCTTTCAGAATGGTGTCGGCCTCGCATAGTGGCAGGGAAACCGCGCACCAGCGCGTGTGCGAGGGGCACATCGCGGCAATGGATTTTCGCTGGCTTTCACTATGCCCGGGCGGCGCGGCAATTTCGGCCAGCGGCGGCACGATCCGGATATTTTCCTTGGGCACGCCAAATTCGCTTAACCGGTTGGCCGCAGCGGCGCTAAGCACCTGTGCATGGTCGAAATGGCCCAGCGACACGGCAATCGAGCGCCGCAAGAACCGTCGGGACAGGTCGAGCACCGGCATATTGACCATCACCATCGGGGTTTTCGCCACTTTGGTGCGCTGGATTACCCGGGTGCGGAAAACCGGATCGCTCCACAACAACAGGTCGGGCTTCCAGTGGTCCAGAAACGCATTGATCGCGCCGTTCTGCTCGGGCGGGAGCGCCTGCACTATCGCCGCCTCGCAACGCTGCTCGGTCGCTTCGGGCAAGGTCAGCAGGCAGGTCAGGCCGTCAATCCTGCGGGTCAGCGTTATACACAGCTCGCGGATCGGTTCCAGCGCGGCATCGCGGGGCAAATGCAGCCAGACCAGCGGCCCTTCCGGGCGCGCCAGCGTGGTCGGAGCAACAGAATCGCCGTTGGTGCGCAGCAGGGCTGCCAGCCGGGAGGTCACCGATTTTGAAGCGTTTTTTGCCATGCCGATCCGGTGTTAGCCCAGCTCCTCTGTGGCGCTGGCCTCGGTCTCTTCGTCGCGCAAGCGGTGCAGGTGGGCGATGAAATAACGCATATGGGCGTTGTCTACGGTCCGGTGCGCCGCGCCTTTCCAGGCGTCATAGGCCGAGGCGTAATCGGGAAAGATTCCGACAACATCGATGGCGTCGGTATCGCGAAACGTGTTGTGCTGCGGGTCGGTCAGCTCTCCACCGAAAACAAGATGCAGGCGTTGGGTCATGGGCGCGGTCCTTTTGCAAAAATGAATGGTTAGGCGATAGGGGTTTTCAGGTGCGGCATCAAGCGGTCAACGATGCCGGTGTGCAAGTTTTTTGGCGCAGCGATCATGCCGCTTAGCTGCGGGGTGGGGTTGTTATAGCTTGTTGCCTCGCCACGCGCGCCCGAAACCGCACCACCGGCCTGCGTTACGATCAGGTCACCGGCGGCCACATCCCATTCCCATGCCGCGCGCAGGGTCAGCATCGCGTCAAAACGCCCCTGCCCGACCAGCGCCAGACGATAGGCCAGCGACGGGCGAAAATGTCTTTTCCAGCCCGGCGCACCGCCCCGCCAGTTACCGGCGTCAAAATTTGGTCTGGCCCCCAGCACCTGCGCCGCGTCGATATCGGTACAACCGCTGACGTTGATTGCCGCGCCGTTCAGGCTGGCCCCCGCACCGGCGCGCGCCGCATAGGTTTGCGCCCGGACCGGCAGATGCACCACCCCCGCCACCACCTGCCCGCGCCGCGCAATGGCCAGCGAGTGCGAAAACGATTGTTCGCCGTTGATAAAGGCGCGGGTGCCGTCGATCGGGTCGATAATAAACACATGGTCATGGTGCAGGCGCGCAGTATTGTCTTCGGTTTCTTCGGACAGCCAGCCATAATCGGGGCGGGCGGCCAGCAATTCGTGGCGCAGCATCCGGTCGATCTCCAGATCGGCCTCGGTCACCGGCCCCTGACCGCCCCCCTTGTCCCATGTTTCGGGGTCGGCCCTAAAGTATTTAAGGGCGATCTCACCGGCAGCCAGCGCGGCGTCTTGCAACAGGGTCAGGTCAGCTTCCGGCAATGGTCATTCCCTCTACCAGCAGGCTCGGGATTACCCGCGACAGGTGCGCGCGCCCGTCATTACCCGCAATCACCCCGCCCAGCATCTCTCGCAGGTTGCCCGCGATGGTACATTCGTTGACTGCTCCGGTGATCTGGCCGTTTTCAACCCAGAACCCCGACGCCCCGCGCGAGTATTCGCCGGTATTGGGATTGACCGAGGAGCCGATAAGCGAGGTCACAATCAACCCCGTGCCCATTTGGGCGATCAGGTCGTCGCGGGTATGCGCACCCGGCGTCAGCATCAGGTTGCCAACACTGGGACGGGGCGCGCCACCGGCCCCGCGGGTGGCATTGCCGGTGCTTTGCATCCCCAGTTTGCGCGCCGTTGCAAGGTCCAGCGTCCAGCCCTGCAACATGCCGTTTTCCACCAGCGCACGACGCGCCGTTGCCAGCCCCTCGCCGTCAAACGGTTTGGAGCCCGACGCCCGTACGCGGCCCGGATCTTCTATCAGGTCCATGCCCTTGGGCAGCACCGTTTCGCCCAGCGCGTCCTTT
>JALXER010000363.1:0-21131 GCA_027069385.1 Paracoccaceae bacterium | reverse complement strand
CCCCGCGCGCAACCGCCGACCCGTTGATCGCCGCAACCAGATGGCCGATCAACCCTGCCGAGACCCGCTCGTCATACAGCACCGGAAAGGAGCCGGTCGGAGGTTTTTGCGCGCCCTTGCGGGCAATGGTACGCTCGCCCGCGATGCGCCCAATGGTTCGGGCATCGGGCAGGTCGGCGGCAAAAATGCGCGATTCCACGTTATAGTCGCGCTCCATCTTTAGCCCGTCACCGGTGATCGCCACGCAGGAAACCGAGGTCGAAGTACGCCGATAGCCCCCGTCAAACCCGTTGGTGGCGCTTAGATGGATGGTGCTGTCGGAATAGTCCGCCCCTGCCGCATCCACCGTGCGCACCCCGTCCACGCCCAGCGCCGCCGCTTCGGCATTCAGCGCCATTTCCTGCAAATGGGCCGGCATCGGGGCTTTGGCATTGTCGGCCAGTTCCAGTGCGCCCGCATCACGGATTTGCGACAACTGGTCAGGGTCGGCTAGCCCGATATAAGGGTCGGTCGGGGCCTCTTTCGCCATGGCCACGGCGCGTTTGGCCATGGTGGTTATGGTATCGGGGCTGGCATCGGAAACCGACACGCTGGCCGAGCGTTGCCCGATCAGCACCCGCAAGCCAAGGTCGATCCCCTCGGCGCGCTCGGCATGTTCCAGCGCGCCGTTGGCCACCTCGATCGACAGGCTGTCGCCGCGCACCGCCATGGCATCGGCCGCCTCGGCTCCGGCCGCCAAAGCCGCGGCCAGCATCTGTTGGGTCAGGTCTTGCAAATTGGTCATTGGGTTGCCCTTTGGAAAAATTCCGTCTGGCGCCAGAATACTTATGTGCTATGACCAATGTCCAGCGCACAATCAAGGTGGGAAAGATGATGAACGATCTATCGGGGAAAACCGTTATTATTACCGGAGCCAGCCGCGGCATCGGGGCCGCAACCGCGCAGGTCATGGCCGATCGAGGCGCGAATGTGTTTCTGACCGCGCGTTCGCGCGATGCCATAGAGGCGCTGGCGACGCAGATCAATAAGGCTGGCGGCTCGGCCGGATTTCTGGCCTCGGACATGTCGCGCTATCTGGGGGTGGAAACGGTGGTCAGGCGCTGTGTCGAGCAATTCGGGCGCGTCGATGTGCTGGTTAGCAATGCCGGTGTAATCGAACCGATTGCCCGTATTACCGACAGCGACCCGCGCGACTGGGCCAAAACCATCGAAACCAACCTGAACGCGGTCTATTACGGGCTGCGCGCGGTGCTTCCCCTGATGCTGGAGCAAGGCTCGGGCGTGGTGATCAACCTGTCGTCGGGTGCCGCCCATCAGCCGCTGGAAGGCTGGAGCCATTATTGCGCGAGCAAGGCGGGGGCGGCGATGCTGACCCGCGCCGCCCATCTGGAAAACGGGGATATAGTGCAGGTGGTGGGGCTTAGCCCGGGCACTGTGGCAACGCAGATGCAGCACGAAATCAAGGCATCCGGTATCAATCCGGTCAGCGAAATGGACTTTGCCGACCATATCCCCGCCGACTGGCCCGCCCGCGCCATCGCCTGGCTGGCCGCCGGAGCCGCAGCGGAATACGCCGGTCAGGAAATCGCCCTTCGCGACGAAGCCATCCGCCGCAAAATCGGCCTGATATCCTGACCCGACAGCAGCGGTGGTTTATGGGGCTCGGAGTGCGGCCTCTGAACACCCGGGATGCACGGGGCTACCCGCCGGAGTTCTTGCGGTGTTGGTACGCCTCCCACAGGTCGGGGCGGCGGGTGCGGGTCAGGTGTTCGGCCTGCTCGCGGCGCCATTGCTCGACCTTGCCATGATGCCCCGAGGTCAGCACTTCGGGGATGGTGCGGCCCTCCCACTCGGCAGGGCGGGTATAGTGCGGGTGTTCCAGCAGCCCGTCGGAAAAGGATTCATCGGCGATGGATTGCGCATTGCCCAGCACGTCGGGCAGCAGCCGCACGGTAGCATCGATCAGGGCTTGTGCAGCGATTTCTCCACCGGTCAGAATGAAATCGCCCAGGCTGACCTCTTGCACGGCGCGGGCGTCCAGCACCCGCTGGTCAACCCCTTCGAACCGGCCACATAGCAGCGTCACCCCGCGGGCGGCGCTAAACTGCCGGGCCATGGCCTGATCGAACCGCTTGCCGCGCGGCGACAGGTATATCACCGGCCAGTCGGCGCGCGCCGCGCCGTCATCGGCATAGTCTATCGCCCGCGCCACCACATCGGCGCGCAGCACCATGCCCGCGCCCCCGCCCGAAGGCGTGTCATCCACGTTGCGGTGCTTGCCGGTGGCGAACCGGCGAATATCGATCGGTTCCAGCCCCCATAACCCTTCTTTCAGGGCCTTGCCGGTCAGGCTCTCGCCCAGCACCCCGGGGAACATCTCCGGGTACAGGGTCAGCACTTTGGCCTTCCAGACGCCGGCCAGATCGGGGGTGTCCTGCACCAAAGGGCGCGCGCGGTGCGAGGCCCGAATGGACAGGCGACCGTGGGATTTGTTGGGCGGGTTTTGCATTGGCGCTCTCGGATAACGGGGTTGGCCTTTTCTATACCGGTCCGAGCGCGGCGAAAAGAGGCAATCCGTTCTGCTATGGTAACCCCGTTGCCCCAGGCCCGCAATCCGGCCGGATTGCGGTCGTTTCGCGCGGGGGTCAATCCCCCGCGTGGAACGAAGGCCGGTGCGGGGTCAGGCGCGTGCCTGACGCAACATCGCACTGGCCGTGCCGTAATTGGTGACAATATGGGTGACATAGCCCCCGCGGATCGCCGACAGCATCGGCTCTACCTTGTCATCGCCCACCGACACCAGCAAGCCCATGTCCAGCCCCAGCAGCTTGTCCAGTTCCACCCCGATCATCCGGTCATCCAGATCGCCCGGGATAAACCGCCCCTGATCGTCGATAAACCGCCCGCACAGCACACCGGTCGCGCCTTGCGCCACATACCAGTCCAGTTCCGAATGAGAGGCCAGCCCCGACCCGACAATGTGGCTGTCATGGGTGCAGGATCCGGCCGCAAAGATCGCCTTGTTGCAATGGCTAAGCGCGTCGATCTGCTCGGCAATAATCGGTTCGTTGCGCAGGCGTTCGGCCAGTTCGGGGTCGCTTAGTACCGCAGGCGCGTGCAGGTTGATACAGCGCGCCCCGAGCCGCTGCGCCATATGGGCCGAGCATATCTCGGCGGTAAACCCGTAAGGCGTTGCCATCGACCCGACCAGTTGCGAGACCGTCACATCGGTGGTTTGCGTCAGGTCCATGGCCTCGGCCACCTCGTAAACCATGCGCCCCCAGGACACCCCCAGCCGGTCACCGGGTTGCAACAGGCTGGGCAGCCATTCAGCCGCCCCGCGCGCCACGCGCATAAAACGGGCCTCCTCGTCGCCGGTGCCGTCGGGCAACACATAGGCGGCCTTGACCCCGAACACCTCGCGCAATTCCTGCGCCAGACGATGGGTGGTAAACACCCTTGGCGCCAGCGATATACGGATAAACCCGCGCTCTTTGGCTTCTTGCAGGTAATTCACCACCGTTGCCCTCGATACGCCCAGCAACTGCGCGATCTTGGTCTGGTTCAGATTTTCGTGGTAATACATCCACGCCGCCTCGATCACGATGCTTTCGCCACTGATCTGCCCGACCGCCCGTCTGCGCGTTACAACTGCCATGATTTCTCCGTCCTTTCCCCCATTCGACACTACGGCCTGACAATTGTCAAAGCACTTGATCAATTTTCTGCCCATGCAGCAAAAGTAACCGCACTATTCGCCGGAACCCTGATCAGCATCACCGCATATGGCGGTTTCCACGGGGCGGGCTTCTATATATAGTGGGGGCGAATCTTGTCAAAAGGACCGTCCCCATGCCCATCACCCCCGAACAGCAAGCCGAAATCGACGCCCAGCGGGCCGAGCATACCCCGACCCTGCGTGCCACCGCACCGGGGATGGAGGCGCATTTGTATACCGCGCATCAGGTGCTGGACCACGGTTTTGTGCGGGTCATCGACTATATGGGTGACGACGCGGCGATCTGTCAGGCGGCGCGGGTTTCCTATGGCAAGGGCACCAAGGCGGTCAGCAATGATGCCGGCCTGATCCGCTATCTGATGCGCCACTGGCATTCGACCCCCTTCGAGATGTGCGAGATCAAGCTGCACGTCAAACTGCCGGTATTTGTCGCCCGCCAATGGATCAGGCACCGCACCGCCAATGTTAACGAATACTCGGCCCGTTATTCCATTCTGGACCGGGAGTTCTATATCCCCGCCCCCGAACACCTGAACGCCCAATCGGTGGTGAACAACCAGGGCCGTGGCGCGCTGCTGCAAGGCGAAGAAGCCGCCCGCGTGCTGGATATTCTAAAGCGCGACTGCAATCAGGCCTATGACCACTATGAACAGATGATCTCGGAAGAAGGCCAAAGCGGGCTGGCGCGCGAGCTGGCGCGGATGAACCTGCCGATGAACATCTATACGCAATGGTATTGGAAGGTCGATCTGCACAACCTGTTCCACTTTCTGCGCCTGCGCGCCGACCACCACGCCCAATACGAGATCCGCGTCTACGCCGATGCCATTTGCAAGATCGTCGCCGACTGGGTGCCCGCAGCCTACGGCGCCTTCAAAGACTACCGCATGGGCGGCGCCCAGTTCTCGGGGAAGGGGATGGAGGTGTTGCGTAGAATGCTGGCGGGCGAGAAAGTGACGCAAGAAACCAGTGGTATGAGCGCCGGAGAATGGCGGGAGTTGATGGGGAGTTTGGATGGCTCCTAAAAAACACCATTTTGTTCCGCAAGCGATACTTCGAAAATTTTGTTTCCGAGGTGAAACGCTCTACTACTATTATAAGGGATCGCCCCAAAAGGGTGTTCATGAGCGGAACATAACGTCGGTTTTCATGAGAAAGCATCTATATTCATATTCCACTAAGTCTGGTGATAGAAATACTAACCTTGAGATATGGTTTGCCACATTTTTTGATAACCATATCAAACCCCTCACTGAAAAGTGGGAAAACATGGTGGTCGGAAAAAACCCATTCTCTATATCAGATGAAGATAGGCACTACTTCGTTCGGTTCTTATACAACTTGATGAAACGGACTCCTGATTTTCATCAACCCTTTTTTGAAAAAAATATGACTGAAGAAGAGTTTGAGGAAGCCCTGCGGGAAGCTGAGGGAAATTACGGGCCTATTTCAGAACAAGATAGAAAACAATTTAAGGAAAACGCAAAGACAGAGAATTATAAATCCAAAGTTCGCGTAAACGTGCTTGCAGGCCAGAGTTCTAAAATATTAAACTTGATGGAAAGCAAAGGCATTCTACTTGCCACCCCCGAAAGCAAAAATAAACAGTTCATAGTTGCAAGTAATCCCGTAACCAACTTCCTCGGTAAACGTAATACAGACATGTGGGACCCAAGTTATGAAGTCTGGGTAACGCTTTCCCCACGGTTAGCAGTTTGCCTGACACAGACTTCAAAAGAATCTCGAACCATGGCATTATCAGATGCTAACGTGAGAAAACTCAATCTTCGTTTAGCGAAGCAAAGCAGATCATTTGCTGGCGCAAATCGCCGCCTGATTGAATCCCTTGCTAAGCAAGCGTAAGGCGCGCGGAAACCACGCCCCCTACCGCTTCAGGAAATCAGGCCGATTTTGCGGCGGATGGCTTCGTCGCGAAGGGCGATTTCTTGGCCGGCGTAATCCGCTGCGGCTCCGGCGACCAGCCAGCAAGCCAGGGTGCGTAAAAACCACGCGCCCTTGTCTATGGCTGTTAATTCCGCCTTACACATAACGGTTAGGGTAGTATTCCTTTTTTTACTACCTGCGTTAGGACGTAGCAGGCTCCTCACAACACGCTGTGATCTTGGTTGTACGGGTATCGATGTTCAGCTATGCGCGGGGAATAGCCACAAGCCCCTTGTTTTACAAGGGTTTTGAGCATCTATGTTCGGGGTAAATGGTGCCCCCACACGGCCGTGAAGTGCTGTTTCACAGGGGTTCAAGGCAATTCATCTGAATGTAATACTGCTACGATTACAGCAACTTAGTGTTTCTTTCTGTTTCAGGTTGTGTCATACAGTGGCAAGGTAAAAGGTGGACAGAAAGGTGGATTGGTGGCGACCCTCAACAAGCTCTCCGCGCAGCGGGTAAAGACCGCACCTCCGGGTAAATACAATGACGGTGGCGGGTTATGGCTGCACAAGCGCCCAGACGGCGGCGGGCAATGGTTTCTGCGTGTGACCGTGCATGGCCGCAGGCGCGAGATGGGGCTGGGGTCGCTCAGCGAGGTCAGCTTGCGGGAGGCCCGCGAACTTGCCGACAAATGGCGGGCTGTGCGGCGCGAAGGCAAAGACCCGATCAAAGAACGCCAGTATTTGCAACGAGTTGCAGCAAAATCCGAGCATACCCTTGCCGCCGTGGCCGAGGCCGCCTTTGAGGCCAAGAAGGCCGAGTTGCGCGGCGACGGCAAGGCCGGGCGCTGGTTTTCCCCGCTGGAACTGCATGTGCTGCCGAAAATCGGCAAGGTGCCGGTGCAGGAAATTGATCAGCAGGACATCCGCAACACGCTGGCCCCGATCTGGCATGAAAAGGCCGATACCGCCCGCAAGGCGATGAACCGGCTCAATATCGTGCTGCGCCATGCAGCCGCCATGGGGCTGGATGTGGACATACAAGCCCCCGAAAAGGCCCGCGCCCTTCTCGGCAGGCAGCGCCACCAGACGCGCCATGTTCCGGCGCTGGCATGGCAGGAGGTGCCCGCATTTTACACCAGCCTGGACGAAGGCAGCATCACCCACCTCGCCCTGCGCCTGCTGATCCTGACCGCCGTGCGCTCCAAGCCGGTGCGGTTTCTGCGGGAAGAGCAGATAGAGGGTGACATCTGGACGATCCCCGCAGCCAACATGAAGGGACGGCGCGGCCAGACCTCGGATTTCCGAGTGCCGCTCTCGGCCGAGGCGCAGGCGGTGATTGCCGAGGCCCGCAAGTTTGCCCGCGACGGCTTTCTGTTTCCCAACGTGCGCCGGGGCGTGATCTCGGATGCCACCATGTCGCGCCTGATGGAGCGCCGGGGGCTTGAGGCCCGCCCGCACGGCTTTCGCTCCAGCTTCCGCACCTGGTGCGCCGAGGCCACCGACACCCCGCGCGAAGTGGCCGAAACCGCACTGGGCCACACCACCGGCACCAAGGTGGAACGCAGCTATCGCCGCACAGATTTCCTTGAACAGCGCCGGGTATTGATGGAACGCTGGGCCGGGCATGTGCGTGGGGAAAATGCCGAAATCGTTCAACTCATTCAGAATACGGAAGGCTGAAAGAAAGACTACCATGACCGTTTTAGCAGAGCACCTGTATAAAAGAGCAGATAACCTTGTAAGGACAAACCCGCTTTTGGCCGGGATAGCAAAGGATGTCGCGAACGAAGCACATCCAGCAAGCGAAGGGACAGAGTGGGCGAAGAGCAAAGACGTACACATCGGCACGACACCCTTTGAATTTCTTCTGGTTGGAATGGTAAACATTCTTACTTACAGGGTCCTCTATAAATATGATGATCAACTGGTATTCGTTGGGGAAAAGGGCGAAACCCAAAGCGCCCCTGAAGCCGTGCTTTGCCTAAGTGAAGAATTTGAGGGGTTCCCGGATATCGACTTCTTTTCAACCGGAAATGAAATTCCAGGGTATGACCGTAACAGTGAGGTTCGCGAGATTTTGAAAATGTTGGGGAAATCCCATGGAAGAATATACGAATTCCTGTCTATGCCGAATTGGTCGCTGAATGCACTGGGAATGGCTGAATTTTTCCCAAACGATACAGCACATAGGCAGATCAGATTGGCAATTGACCTGCCACGCCTGCCTAGCGATGAGAAAATCACCTCTGTCGTAGATTTCCGAAACGACCCGAACGAGCGCTTTGCTAAAGCGTGGCTGTTTGCTCAAACTAACAATACTCCTGTCAAAAAAGATGAGCTTGCCGAATACCTAGAACTCAATGTTGAAAACAAAGCCTTCGCAATACTTTGGGATAGGTTGTCTCTAGCTGGCGCAAATATCCAAAAACCAGGACGTCCAAAAAAATAAACCCGGGTCCCTGATTTACGGCCTTTGTCTCATCTAGTGTCACCCCGAATCACATCGTGCCAAGGGGTATCACAATGGAACCTGTTCTTATTTCAATCCGCGACGTTCAAGCCATCCTTGGCGGGATCAGCCGGACCACGCTTTATCGCCGGATCAATGATCAGACATTGCCGGGGCCAGTAAAAATCGGCCACCGCAGCTTTTGGGAACGCGAGGCCATCCTGAAGGCCGTAAACAAAATCCTGGGGAATGCCGAGGTGGAGAAGGTCAATGACTGAATGCGTCGGGATTCAAGCCAACGAGGCCGGAAACTTTGCAACGAGTTGCACGAAACCTGCCAATCCGGGGCGAGAAAAGCCCGATCTGGGACAGTCCCGCTGCGAAGGCAGCGAAGCCTACTACCGGATTATCGCACTTTGCGTGAATTACCGCATCATCCTGTGCAAGGACGCCATCCAGTGGATTATTCAACGGCGCATCAGAGGCCGTGCAAGGGGTGCTGGAGCGCGCTGGAAAGCGCTCAGATATCCGACGACCAAAAGCGTGCTGATCCGCGACTGGCACGAATTAACGGCACTGCCTTTGCCGCCCGAAATCGAAAAGCTGCCCGCCAAGATTATCCGAAACGCAACCTGAGAAAAACCAATGACCTTTCAAGCCCGCCTTGCCCGGATGGACGATGCCGTAAATGCCGAACGCATGGTCCAAAAAGCCCACAATATTCGCGCTGATCGCCGCAGAAGGATCGCCAAGGCTTTTCATGCCGGGGACAGAAAAGCGCTGCGCAAGGAGGTCCACGCATTCTTCAAGGACAAGCGGGTAAAGATGTCTGCCCTGCACAAGGCAGGGGAACGGCACCCGAACTGCATAGGCTGGGAAGCCGCCGCCAAGATGCTTGAACCGTTCACCCCCTTCCCCGAGCCGGTGAACTGGTGGCCTATGCCGAAAGCCAAGGGCGGCTGCCGGATCGTGTGCGACCTGCCGCGCCCGCTGAAAGCCATCCACTACATGATTGCCGATGTGCTTTATGCGCAGATGGACATACCGCCATTCATCTTCAACCTGCGCGGAAAAGGTCGCAATGACGCTGTCCTGGACCTGCTGGAAAGGCTGAATGCCGGTTACAACAGCTATCGCATTTTTGACGTGCAAGACTGCTTTCAGAACGTCAATCCCGAAATCATCCACAAACTGCCACTACCAAGGAGGATCATTGAACATGCCCTGATCATAGAGAACCTGTCGTTGCAACGGGTTGCAAAACGAAATGCAACAGAAACCGGAGATACTCCTTACGATACTCCCCTTATGGAAGACGTCATTGAGAGCGGGCCAGCCGGGCTTATGCAGGGTTCCCCAGCCTCCAATGTCATCCTTGCCTGGCTGCTGCGAGACATCCCGCAACCGGACAATGATGATTGGGTGTTGTCTGTCTACGCGGATGATCTGATCGTTGTGGCCAAGCAGGATGACACTTTGGAGCGGGTCGAACAGATGTTACTCGGATTTTTCGAGCGCCCTGAGCTAGGCCCGCTTTTTCTCAAGAAGAGAGCCGCTGGCACCGGATATGCCTTCGACTATCTGGGCTGCGAATTTCTTCACAACAGCATCAGCGACGAATGGACGCTTAGCATGTCGCAAAAGACCTGGGACCGACTTTTCCGCAATCGCCATGCCGAGATGCTGGAATACATGCGAAAATACCCGCACGGAATTTTCGTTGACTATGAAAAATCCATTCGCGGCGTGATAGCCAGCTTTCCCCTGAAAGAGGGCCGCGACGCGATCCGCGAAGTGGCGCTGGAAATTGGGCCGGAATGGCCCGCGTATGACAGGGCACGAACGGGGCTGAAAGAGCAGGATTTCCTTTAGGCCTTCGCCCGCCTGCGCCGTTTTGTGGCCGGGGTGGCGGCGCGGATGGATTGGATGCGGGCAAAAAAGGAATGAGGTTTAAAGCGTTGTGCAATTCAATGGAATTGATACTTGCGATCGGCCCCTTGCAGTTTTTCCATCAATATCAAGTTTGTTGCTATTCTCAGTTGCTTCGAATACGAATGAAAGAAAAAATGAACTCTAAGTCTCAGGAAAAATGACTGTTCTTCAGAAAATTGAACCACACAAAATAAACGGTATGAATTTTGAGCATTCTGCGCTCTCATCGCACGTGCCTACAGGTGGAGTTTACCGTGCGGATGATGAGTTGCCATTTTCTGACCCATTAGCGGAAAGTTTGCTGGCAACACGCCCTATGCAAAGGTTAGCTCATGTCGGGTTTCTCGGGGCCATTGATTACATTCGGCATGGAAATGGATCATCCCCTCATCGTCGGCGTCATAATCGCCTTGAACACTCTATAGGCGTTGCACGTCTAGCCGATATTTACGCAAACACTGCTGAATTGACAGAAGATCGCCGGTTGCTGATTGTTGCAGCAGCTCTACTGCATGATGTAGGACATGGCCCCCTTTCTCACACCCTAGAACCTGTTTTCGAGCGTGAATACGGCATCAATCACCACATAGTTACGCAGCAAATCATTAAAGGTGAAACTTTTTGGGGATGTGAAATCAAAGACCTCCTGAGTGAGGCAGGTGTTGATATTGACGAGCTTATTGCCCTTATTGATGGTGAGCACGATGGGGACGTAGGCTTTCTGTTCTCCGGTCAAATCAATCTCGATACGTTAGAGGGAATTACACGTTGTAGAGCCTTTGTTGGGCGACAACATGCATATCTCTCCGCCCCTTCAATAGTAAGGAAATGGGCATCGAGAAACCGTATGCCATCCGCTGAATTTGATGCATTCTGGGAACTTAAACATACAGTCTACAACCTCTTCATTGGCGCAGGACGCAGTGCAGCGCTGGATGCTGTCACCCAAGCCTACATGGTGTCTAACCTTTCTCATTTTTCGCAGGAGGATTTTTTCCTAGATGAAAAAACGTTTAGGAAAAATCATCGAGCACTATTTCAACATCTCGATAAGGTTTCCCTGGCATGGAAAGATACGCGAACATGGAAAGAGTTAGTTGTGCAGCTTCCAGAGGCTTGGCTATCTACGGATGTAGCCGTAAAGCTTCGTTCTTTTGTTGTGCATCGCGACGTTGAACTGGCTGGCAACGATACAATTAATAAAAGGTATCGGCAAAGTAAGAAGATTTCGACAAAAACTCTTGATGAACTTTTCGCGGAGACACTTCTAAATTGACAGAAACACGGGACTTAAGCGAAGCGCTCGAGAAAGCGCGCGAAACTTCTGAAGAAAAACTCAGAATAATGCGAGAGCAGGCCAAGGAAATCCTTGGCGACAAAAAGAACGTGATCATTGGTGTCAATGGCAGCATCGCACGACGTGAAATGACAAGCGGTTCAGACGTTGATCTCTTTGTCCTTTCAACAACAGAAGATTTGGAAGACGCCGGAGAAATACAAAAACAATTTCGGGCCAGTCTCATAAACAAAGGGATCAAAATGCCCGCGCTAGGCGGTGTTTTTGAAGATCCCCTTCCTACGAGTGAGTTAACATCAAAAATTGGCGGGGAGGACGACACAAACACCTTCATAACACGCCGAATGTTGTATTTGCTTGAGGGGGAGTGGATTGCCAATCAAACTGAATTTGAAGCACTGCGAAAACAACTCATTGAACGTTACGTCCCTGACGATATGGATAATCACAAAATTTGCCGGTTTCTCTTGAACGACATAATTCGCTATTGGCGAACAATATGCGTCGATTTTGAGCACAAAACAGCGGATGCGACAAAACCAAGAGCAATCCGGCTCATCAAGCTCCGCTTCTCAAGAATGATGCTCTATTTCGGCGGCGTTGTTGCCATTAGAGAAACCGCTGACCTAAGCGCTTTGGAGAAAAGAGAAAAATTAATCGAATTGCTTTCCAAACCTCCAATTGAGCGCATTCAGACAGTTTTTGGGCAACCTAAGACACAAAACGCCATGAACGCCTATGCCATTTTCCTTCAAGCGCTTGATAACCAATCCACCAGAGAAGCTCTTAGCGCCCCCGGGGCAGACGGCCTGGAGACACAACAATACAAAGACTTGTGTGAGAAAGCTCGCGAATTTCGTGATGAACTACAAGGCCTGCTGCTTCCATCTGGAGCGCCAGTAAACGACATAGCCACGGCCTTGATGTTTTAGCAGGGCGGATAACCTGCAATGACAAACAGCATATTAAAATCCCGATCTCACCCAACAATATTCATGCGGCATGGGCAAACTGATTGGAATGTTGAAGGGCTCTTGATGGGGGCAAAAGATATTCCCCTGAACGAAATTGGAAAAGAAGAAGCGCGGAAAGGTGCGGAAGAACTAAAAGAGGCTGGCGTTCGCGCAATTTATTCAAGCTCTCTCAAAAGATGTGCAGAAACGGCAATGATCGTTTCAAAAACTCTTAATATGCCAGTGCACATTAATTCGGCCTTGAATGAACGATGTTGGGGCATATACGAGGGGCGACCAAAACTAGAGAGACCTGCCAATGTCAATCCACCGGGCGGTGAGACGGAGGCCACATTCTCAGCGCGCATAAGGAAAGCTTTTTCAGAAATACCAGATGAGGAAAATTTATTGATCGTCACACATTCTGGCGTTATTCGGCTAATATTTGGAGGAACAGCCACAAAGAAAATGGTGGTCCCTCACGCTAAACCCATTTGGTCTTAAAGCCCATAGGCCGTAATCGAATTGCCGAGCAGGAGGCTGGCCCCTAAGCCTTCGCCCGACTGCGCCGTTTTTTGGCCGGAGTGGCGGCGCGGGTTGCCTTGATGCGGGCGAGGAGTGCGGCGGCGGGTTCGTCGTCGGGGTTCTGGCTGACGAGGCCGCCGGAAAAGGCGCGCTCCAGAATGCGCTGGTCGAGATGGCCGACCAGCGTCAAGGCCCGCTCGGCCTCTGCCGCCAGCAGGTCGATCCGGGCAAAGGCGGCGTCGATGCGCCGCACGATCTCGCGTTGTTCTTCGAGGGGTGGGAGGGGGATGCTTACAGCGCGAATATCATCCAAACCTAACCCAGATTTCGTAGCTCCACGGTCATTTTCAAACAACTGTTTCTGCCCCAAAGAACTGATTAAAAACCAGCCAATATATCTTGAATAGTCAGGCTCCTTTAAACGGATTAAAGCAACATGCTGATTAATATAAGCTTCCCCCAGGTCGTTCGGAACAATGCCAACGCGACCCAGGTCTGCAGTTATCGTTACAACAATATCACTCTCCTGAAGCCGAGTTCTCTGACCTTCTGCGTTCGAAGGGGGAGAGACATGCTGCACTGAAGAAAGATCAAGTTCAGGCGATCCCCGTTTTGTGTCACCCACTCGTATAAAAAGAGGACCAGTATCGGAATAGTATTTGGCCCATCCACGAGACCCACTGGTGACCATCAAACTTAGTGCCCTAAATGATTGCTCTTCAGCCCGCATACCTCCAAAGATACTTCCCAACACCGCCGCCTTATACCGCTCCACCAGGGTCTTGAGGGCGGTGAGGTGGGTGCGGGCTTTGGTGCTGTGGGCGGTGACGCGGTCCAGCTTGCGCACAATCCGCCTCTGCTCGGGCAGCGGGGGGAGTGGGATGGGTGCAGCGAAAACGTCAGCATCCCTGACAGCAGGATAAAGCGTTCCGTCCTGGCTTTGCGAGATTGATGAGATGAACTCTTCCGATAGAACCCATCGGAAAAGGTATTTCGGTTCTATCGCTTCGCTTGTTCGCAGCAAGCAAATGCCTGTCGAAGTCAATCCACCTTCAAGGTCTTTGGGGACCATCGCTATATTTTTCAGGTATGTGCGAACTGTTGAAAACAGAACGTCGTCTTTTTTGAGCACCCGGCGCGCTCGGGATGGCGCATCAGCCCCCTTGAACTTTTTCGGGGTGGTTATCGTTGCTGACGCATTGTCAATTGCGCCAATATCAACATAGCGGAACTCCTGATCTGACAGCTTGCGCGGGTCAATCGTCTCGAAAGGCTCGGTCACATCCCCCAGCGTCGCCTCAACCCACCCCGCAGGCAAATCCGCCGTCATGCCTCCACCTCTGGCTCATCTTCGCCCAGCGCCTCGCTCAGCGCCCTGATCTCGGCCAGCGCCGCTTCCAGGTGGGTGGTGATGGCCTCGGCGATTTCCTCGGGGGTGGCGAGCATGTCTTCTTCGTCGCCGGTTTCCTCGCGCAGCCAGGTGATGTCGAGGTTATCGCCACGCGCAGCAATCTCGTCACGCGTATAGCTGCGCCAGCGGCCGTCTTCGCCCTCGTCCTCGCGTTCGGCCCCACCCTTTGGGTCGGCACCGAAGCTGGCCTCGAAATCGGCGAAATCCTCGGGCTTCAGCGGGTTGGTCTTGCCAAAAGCAGGCATGTTGGTGCGCAGGTCGTAAAACCACACGGTGTCTGTGGCGCTGGTCTGGTGATCGGCGGGCATGATTTCTTCGGTCACGCGGGTGAAAAACAGCACGTTGGTTTTCACGCCCTGGGCATAGAAAATCCCCGTGGGCAGCCGCAAAATGGTGTGCAGGTTGCAATTGGCCATCAGAAAGCGGCGCAGTTCGGTGCCGGTGCCATCGCCAAACAGGATGTTGTCGGGCATGACAATGGCGCAGCGCCCGCCGGGGTTCAGCGCCCGCACGGCGTGTTCCAGAAACGGCATCGGCCCCACCCGCTCGCCCGCCGTGATCGAGAAATCGGGGCGGTTGACGGTGCCGGGCATCTTGTTGAATGGCGGGTTCATCAGGATCACGTCCGCCTTGCCCAGCGCCTCGCCCGCTGGCGAGCAGCTATCCTCCAGCCCGATCAGGCTTTCAATGCCGTGCAGCAGCATGTTCATCACGCAGAGGCGGCGGGTGTCCGGCACGAATTCATGGCCGCGAAAGGCCTGTTTGCGCTGGAAGTGGCCCTGGTCCTGCGACAGTTGGAACAGGTCGTCGGTGTGGTCCTTGATGTAGCGGTCAGCGGCGATCAGAAAGCCGCCGGTGCCTGCGGCCGGGTCCTGCACCACCTCGCCGGGCCGGGGCTGGACCAGGCGAATGATGCTGTCGATCAGCGGGCGCGGGGTGAAATACTGCCCGGCCTTGGATTTGGTATCGGACATGACCTTTTGCATCAGGCCCTCATAGAGGTCGCCCAGTCCGTCCTCACGGGCCGAGAACCAGTCGATCTTGTCGATATTGGTGGTGAGGGTCTTGAGGTCCTTGGGTTCGCGCAGGTGGGTCTGTGCGTCGGTGAAAATGGCCTGCACCATGGGATCGGTGACGATTTTTGGGTCGCCAAGGTCCAGCAGCAGTTTTCGATAATAACGCAGTTGGTCACCGCCTTCGAGGGCGGCCAGTTGCGTCCAGCCGTAATCGGCGGGGATGCGGTTTTCCTGGTCGGTTTCCACCAGCATCTTGAGAAACAAGAGGTAGGTGAGTTCGTTCACATAATGCAGGATCGAGATGCCCGCCCCTTGCAGGGTTTTGGCTTCGCGCCACAATTTATCGACAATATCGGCGGTTCTCGGCTTCATGCGCCCACTTTCCAGAGTTCTTCGTTGAAATCTTCCAGGATCGCCTCAAGGCGTCCGTCAAAGACCTTGTTGAGACGTTCAAAGCCTCCATGCTGTTTGAAGGTGCCTTCGTCAAGGGCTTGTCGGTCAACGACAATTTCTTTCTCGATCTGTTCGGCGATACGGCGCAGCCAGGTTTTTTGCGGGTCGGACCAGTTGCCCTGCGAAAGGATCGCGCGGGTGGCCTGTCGGACACGTTCATCAAAGGGGATCAGGGGATCGCCAATCGCCGCCTGGCGCACGAACCCGATGATGGAAGCGGCGATGTCCTCGTTCGAGGCATCGTTCCAGGCGCGGCGCAGATTGGCTTCGGAATAGTCGAGCCGGTCAAGCTCAAGGCGCAGGTTGCGCAGTTCTTGCCGGGTCAGCTCGCGTGGACGCTGCACCACCACGGAAAGGGCGACAATCTTGTTCTGGTTGTTGCGCACGAAGGATTTGAAGGTGTCGAGGAAGTCTTCGGGCTTGTCCGCGTCCCCATAGCCGCGCTTCACACCCTTTGGTGCATCGGGATGGGTCGAGATCGGCACAAGGTTCGGCCCGGTGCCGTCCGGGTCCCAGTCAAGGATTTTGCCGATACCGGCGTGTTTGCGCGCCCATTCGGAGGCGTGTTTCAACGAGTTTTCCCGCAGCCGGTCGCGCAGCTCCTCGGCGCTTTCACCGGTCAGATCACGAATGGCCTCTTCCACCTTAGACGGCATTTTGCGCAGTTTCCGATGCAGCTTGGCGAGGATTTGATCGCGCACGATCTCGCGTTGTTCGTCCTCTTCCACCTGGGCCAGTTCGTCAAAGAGCTGCTCGAAGGTCAGTTTTGGGTCGCTCGCCACCGGCTTCATCTGGGTCAGGTCCTGCAAGGTGGAATAGAGGTCCACCGCATCGAAAATGCGGAACACTTCCTTGCCAATCTCGTCGCAACGCCGGGTGGCGCGGCCCAGCATCTGTTCATAGAGAATGCGACTGTTGACCCGGCGGATAAACACCAGATTGGTGATCTTGGGCACGTCAATGCCAGTGGTCAGCAGATCGACCGTCACCGCAACCTTGGGGAAGGCATCGTTGCGGAAAGAGCGAATGACCTTGTTGATCCGGGCCGAATTGCCGTTTTCGATACTGCCGGTGATCTTGCGCACGGCGGCATCCTCGATCTGGCCATATTGCGCCTCGAATGCCTTCTTGAGTTCATCCACCACAATATCGGCATGGGCATCATTTACGGCAAAGATCAGGGTCTTGCTGGGCAATGATGGGTCGATCTGGCGGGCCAGTTCCTCGGCCACAACACGGTTGAATTCCACCGTGATGACACGGCGATTGAAGGCCTCGACCTCGAAATTCAGTTCGTCCGGTGCCGTGTGCAGGTCAACCTCGCCGGTCTTGGTATCGACCGCCTCAAATTCCTCGCCCGGGGCGAAGTTGATACCGCCGGTGCTTAGCTCGGTCTCAATCCTGATTGGCGGTTCATGGTCGATGAGCCAGCCGTCAATGACCGCCTCGCGGTAGGTGTGGGTATAGATCGGGTCGCCGAAAATCTGGGCCGTGTGCAGGGCAGGAGTAGCCGTCAGGCCGATCTTCACCGCGTCAAAATACTCCAGCACCCGCCGGTATTTCGAGATGTAGTCTTCCTGCCCGCGAAAGCTCATCTCGGCATCCGACATTTCCCGATCCAGCAGATAGCCCCGGTGGCATTCATCCACCACGATCAGATCATATTGATCAATCGGCGGCGTATCGGCGGGGTCATCGGTGAACAGCACCCGTTTGACGAGACCCTGGATGGTGCAGATATGCAGGCGAGTTTCTTCATCCGGCTTCACGTCTTCAAGGCCCTTCATGCCGAACAATTGGCCAAATGTCTTTGGGCCTTCGATGGCCGTGCTCATGAATTCGTCGCTGGTCTGTTTGCCCAACGCGGAACGGTCCACAACGAAGCAGATGTTGCGGAAACGCTTGGTGGCCAACAGGCGGTATAGCATGGCGATGGCCAGCTTGGTCTTGCCGGTTCCCGTTGCCATTGCCACCAGCATTTCCCGCTGGTCCTTTGACAGGGCTTCCTCCACTTTTTCAATAGCCCTCTTCTGGTAGGGGCGAAGCTGGAAACCGAAATCAAAAGGTTTGCTTTCAAGCGCTTTCTCGGCCGCTTTTCGATCCGTCTCCAACCTGGCTTTCAGCCCTTCCGGCGTAGGCCATTCGACAAGTGCGCGGCGGCGGTTGGTTGCCAACCTGACATCGCGGAACCAGATACCGCTCTCGGTCTCGATCTGTTTCAGATACGGCCTGCCATTGGTTGCGAACACGAATGGCACACGATACCCACCCTCCCATTCTTCAGGCAGATTGTCATACTGAATGTCTTTGGCGTAGCGCTCAGCCTGATCAATCGCCGCCGATACGTTCTTGCGATACCGCTTGGCCTCAACGATCCCGACACATTCAAGACCGATAAAAAGCGCATAATCCGCCGGGCCGCTTGCGGTTGGCCATTCGGCAATCGCCAGCCTGCGACCCTTGGCCGGTCGCGTTCCCTTGGCGTGGCGAAGCTCCACGCTATCGGCCTCCCACCCCCAGTCGCGCAACTGCTGATCTATCAGATCGCGTGTCGCCGCTTCATCAAGATCAATAGCGGTTGTGGCGGTCTGTGCAGTTTGGATGAACTCCATGCGCTGCTCGTAAGTGGCCGCTGCCGCCTTCGATTGCAGTTCCTCCAATTCTTGCTCAAGCCGAGTTTTCTCCTGGTCAATCTGCGCAGCTAGCGCCTCCCATTCTTCGCGCTCCCGGGCTTCTCGCTGTTGCCGTTCACCCGCTGTTTCAGCGCTCAGAGCGGCTTGCTGCGCTGCCTCGCGGGCTTTTTCGGCCTCGTCTATCGCAGCATCCCTTTCCGCCCGCAGGCGGTCCAATTCCTGCGCCAACTCGGCACTTGTATCTTTGGGACGTGCGGGCGGGATGAATGGCCCATTGGAAAACTTCGGATCATTGCGCACAACCCGGTAGTGCCAAACCCCCAACTGGACCAGCATCTTGAGTGTTGTCAGCGCCTGCCGGTGATCCCCGGCCGCTTCATGCACCGCCGCGTTGCCGGTCCTGCGGATGAAATGCAGAACGTCCAGAACTTTGTCAGGAATGGCGCGCTCGAATTTCAATCGCCTCAACAAGGCGCTCTGGGTCTCTTCCGGCTCTTCCAGCAGACCCATATGCGCCGCGTGAAGCCGCGTCAAAAGCTCGCAATACTGCCGGGCCTTGATGAGCGAAGTGCTTGGATCGTCATGGAAATACCGCTCGGCCAGCCCACCCAGTGCCGCCAAGGTGCTGTTAACAGGTTCCAAGAATTCAAAATTCTGCGACGCCAAACAGCAGCCCCTTCCGAAAACAACAAATGGTAGTGGCCACTTAATCCACCTGGCCACCAGAACAACTTAGAGGCAAACACGGCAAATTATCAATGTGTTAGTGCAAGCCATCGGGACTTGCGGGAGAATTTCGCCACTTGTGGACCGCGAACTTTGCAACTGGTTGCAGCGATGGGGCAAGATTTTGCTCTTTCACCAAAGGAGCCGGTGAGGTGTGGATGCTTCGTATGGTTCCGAATCACTTGCATTATCCCATCAGATTCACAACCTTAAAGAGATTGAACCTACTTTTTGCACGATTTGCGCACGTATTTGAGGCTCACTATGGCAAAATCGAAAACGCTTACGCTCTATTTGGCCAAGGAAGGCGTCAACGATTTCAAAGACGTGTTTTCCGATAATGCACAGAAAACCATCGAAGCAGGCGGTGAAATTTTTCATTCAGAAAAACTGGGTGATAGTGCTACCGCCTATATCTTCAGAAATCCGCCATCAAAACCGAAATGGCTTCCGGCACTTGGGGAAATCATTGATGGTTTGCCTGAATTTACCAATCTGACTTCCTGTGCCGTCGTTGTGTTCAAACATGCCGAAAGGGTGTGGATAATCCCGTTTGCACACGGCTGGACATTCATCAACGACGAGAGGATTGTCATGGACTTCGGGCTGAAAGTTGCAATCAACTCGTTAAGCGATGAAAAAGTAAGGCGAATTGACAGCAACCATCTCGGCGAAGCCATGAAGGGGGCATTGCAATCTGCATTTCAACGGGACTTACAGTCGTTTGGCATCGACGAAGCCCTTGATCTTGTTCGGCGGGTCAGTGGCCGCATTGAAGGTGATGACTTTGCCAAAAGCCTATCTGGAGCAACCTCCTTAAAAGTCACAAAAGAGATGGATTTGTCGGAGATGGCCGACATCGCCGAAGAAGCTATAAGCCGTTACAATTCCGATGCCTACAAGAAGACCGCATTCGAAATAATTGACAAAGTTCGCCCTGTGCCGGACAGAACCTTGCAAAACCAACTGGATCAAAAAGCGGTGGAGAGTATCCGTGACGGCCGCGACGATTTTGAACTTTCCCTACCCGGTTGGTCGGAAGACGATGTGGTTTATTATGGTCTCTACGGCCCGGGTATCCGAGACCGCTTACCGGATTTGCTTCTGGAAAATTATAGGAATGCCCTTGGAGAGAAACTGAAAACCCTAAATGTTGAGCAAATCGCAAAAAAACACGGGGTTCTGGCGGAATTTTCCAATGACGCACAGTCCAAGCAACGAAGCAGCATAAAAAAATCCTTGGTCGGCTCAATCACACTGGACGGTAAGCTATATGCCATCAGCGAAGGAGAATGGTATCGGCTGGATGAGCAGTTCAAGAAGGCGATTGACGATGCTTTCAAAAAACTTATCGAAGATTGGCCAGCTCCCCCTTTGAAAATTATCAAAAAAGTCAGCGAGGATGGGAAGAAGACCGGATACGAAACTGAACTTGCATACAATCAGCGCTGCGCAGAAGAATACGACCAGATTTGCCTTGATCAGGAGATCTTTTCGATTGCCGGAGAACAGCACAATAAGCTTGAGCTTTGTGACTTGCTGGACATCGACGGCAGGAGGCTCATCCATGTCAAGAAAAGTTCACGCCAATCCAGTGTTCTAAGCCACTTCTTCAAGCAGGGAAGTAACTCTGCAAAGGTCTTGGCAACAATTCCAGAAATGCGTGAACAGCTGATTGAAAAGATCAGAGAATTGTCCGATGACAAAGCCGCAGAGAGTTTGACGGCAGCGTTAGAGCATGACTTTCGCGGTTGGACTATCGAGTTTCATATTATTGATGCCCCAAGAAATGATGGCGAATTCAGAATTCCGTTTTTCAGCCGCATAACACTGCGTGATGAGGCTAGGAACCTGGGCGCAATGCAGTTCAAGGTTGCTCTTCGGTTTATTCCAACCTGACAGAGTGAAGCCTCTAAACCCTCGCAGGCAACGCCCCCAAACACCCCTCCAGAAACCCTGTTGGTTCCTCGCCCAGCGCGTTCAGGATCACGAAGGTTTCCACCACGTCCAGACGCCGTTCGCCCAGTTCGTATTTCCCCACAAATGATGCCGGTTTGCCGAGCAGGCTGGCGAGGTCGGCCTGGGACAGGCCCTTGGCCTTCCGC
>JALXER010000362.1 GCA_027069385.1 Paracoccaceae bacterium | reverse complement strand
CACCGGCAGCGGGTGAAACGTCGTTTTCATGGGGCAGATCGGCGGCAACCAGCACTTCGAGCACCCCTTTGGCCGCGCGTACCGCCGCCAGATCAAGGCTGAAATCCGCATGCGCCTTTTGCGACAAGCCAAAGGCCAGATGTACCGTGTTGGCCGGCAGCGGAATATCATCGACATAGCGCGCCGACCCGGCCACATGCGCCGCGGCGCTGTCATGGGGAATGGATTTGTTCACGCTCATGAGGTGCCTCCGACCACGCGGATTTTTTCCGCGCCATTTTGCTCCAGCCAATAGCGCCACAGCAGGTTTTGCGCCAGTTTCAACCGGTAGGCCGCGCTGCCGCGATGATCCGACAGGGGCGTGTAATCGCTGGCAAATTGGGCCTGCGCCGTTTGAATGGTTTTGGCGCTCCATTCGGCGCCGGTCAGGGCCGCTTCAACCGCGCTGGCGCGTTTGGGCGTGGCGGCCATGCCACCAAAAGCCACCCGGGCCGTGCGGATAACCCCGTCGCGAACCTCCAGATTAAACGCGGCCGTCAGCGCCGAAATATCCTGATCGAAACGTTTGGAGATCTTGTAAACCCCCAGATGGTCATCCTGCGCGGGCAAGAACACCGATTCAACAAATTCGCCCGGCGCGCGATCCTGCACGCCATAGGATTGATAGAAATCCTCTAGCGGGATCTCGCGCCGCGCATCCCCGCGTCGCAAGGTCATTCGCGCGCCCAGCGCAATCAGCGCCGGCGGGGTGTCGGCAATGGGCGAGCCATTGGCCACGTTGCCCCCGATCGTGCCCGAATTGCGCACCTGTTCCGAACCGAACCGGCGCAGCATCTCGGCAAAATCCGGGTGGCGCTCCTGCATCAGCCGGTACAGCGTGTTGATGGACACCCCCGCCCCGATACGCAGCCCGTCGGGCGTGGTTTGCACCTGTTGCAGCGACTCTATCCGGTTAAGAAATGCCAGCTTTTCGGGCTGTTTCAACTCTTTGGTCAGCATCAAGCCGACCTCGGTCGCCCCGCCCACCAGCGTAGCGTCGGGGTTATCGACATACCACGCGGCGAATTCATCGGCATTGTCGGGCATAAAGGCCCCGCGCAGGCCCAGCGCTCCGCCGGGGTTGGGGCCGGTCGGAAAGCTGACCTGCGGGGCGTCTTGAGCCGCTTTCGCCGCGCGCAGGATCGGCGCATAGCCGGTGCAACGGCACAGGTTGCCCGCCAGAATGTCGGCATGGGCGCCGTCCCCCGCCCCGTGCGCCGCGACCAGCGACATCACAATCCCCGGCGTGCAAAATCCGCATTGCGAGCCGTGATGCGTGACCATCGCGCCCTGTACCGGATGGTTGTCCAGCCCTTCAATCGTGGTCAGCGCGCGCCCGTGTACCTGCGGCAACAGCAGAATGCAGGCATTCACCGCCTTGCCGTCCAGCATCACCGTGCAGGCCCCGCAATCGCCCTCGTTACAGCCTTCTTTGGTGCCGGTCAGGCCCTGCTCAAGACGCAGCCAGTCAAGCAGCGTCGTGGTCGGGTTGGCATCGTTCAGCACCACCTGTTCACCATTCAGCAGAAATGTAATAGCCCCCATCAGCTGCCCCTGTAAGTCGAATAGCCAAAGGCGGAAAGCAGCAAGGGCACATGATAGTGGCTGTCCTCGGCAATGCCAAAGCGCAGCGGGATGGTGTTCAGGAATTTGGGCTCGGGCAGGTCCTGCCCCGTGGATGCCAGATAGTCGCCCGCGTGAAACACCAACTCGTATTCCCCGATTGCGAAATCCTGATCCAGCAATGGCGCATCAACGCGCCCGTCGGCATTGGTGATCACCTCTTTGAGCTTTTCGCCCCCCCGATACAGCTCGATCCGCAGCCCTGCCGCGGGTTTGCCCAGTCCGGTATCCAAAACATGTGTTGTCAGTTTTCCCATTATTTTACCCGTTAGTAAAATCCAGCCCCGATCAAACCGCAAAACCCTGCCCGATAGCAAGTGTTTATTTGAAAATGCGCTGGCGGTTGGGGTTGAAAGGCGCGTGTTTACCCCCGTCAAACCCAACCTACTAAACCGGTTTAGTAGGGTCAATTGGTTTGGCCTTAACCGATTGTTATATCTAATATTTCCAGCGTTCTTGCAATTTGAAAAACCCCGTGCGTGCCATTCCGGCACCTTATTCTCCCGCCCCTTTCATTTTACCATTTCGCAACCTTCGTGCATGGGCTAGATTGACCGGATGACCGCACCTCGATTCATCCATCTGCGCCTGCATTCGGCCTATTCCCTGCTGGAAGGGGCGATTGCGGTCAAAAAGCTGCCCGACATGTGCAAGGCCGCGGACATGCCCGCCGTGGCGATTACCGATTCCGGTAACCTGTTCGGTGCGCTGGAATTTTCGGAGACGGCCAGCAAGGCCGGCATCCAGCCGATCCTGGGGTGCCAGATGGATCTGGCCTACGAGACCTCGACCCGCCCGGGGGAATCCGTGGCCGACCCGCTGCCCGTTGTTCTGCTTGCGCAAAACGAGCGCGGCTATGAAAACCTGATGAAGCTCAATTCCTGCAACTTTCTGGAAAGCGGCGACGCGCTGCCCCATATCACCCTTGCGCAGCTTAGCCAATATGCGGGCGGGCTGATCTGCCTGACCGGCGGCGCAACCGGCCCCTTGGGCAAGCTGCTGGTGGACGGACAGCACGACAAGGCGCGCCTGCTGGCAACCCACCTGAAAGGGCTGTTCGGCGACCGGCTATATGTCGAAATCCAGCGCCATCCGGAGGGCGGTTCCCGCCGAACCCCTGCCGAGGCCGCCTCGGAGCCCGGTCTGGTGGCGCTGGCCTATGATCTTGACCTGCCGCTGGTCGCCACCAATGACGTGCATTTCACCACCCCCGACATGTTCGAGGCCCACGACGCCCTGCTATGCATCGCCGACGGGGCCTATGTGGACCAGCAGGAACCGCGCCGCCGCCTGACGCCCGAGCATTATTTCAAATCGCAGGACGATATGGTTGCGCTGTTCGCCGACCTGCCCGAAGCGGTGGAAAACACCGTCGAAATCGCGCGACGTTGCGCCTTCAAGGCCTATACCCGCGATCCCATCCTGCCCAAGTTCGCCGATGACGAAGTCGAAGCCCTGCGCAAACTGGCCCGCGAAGGGCTGGACAAACGCCTTGCGGTGATCCCGCATTCCGCGCCGGAAAAGGCCTATCGCGAACGGCTGGAATTCGAGCTGGGCATTATCGAAAGCATGGGCTTTCCGGGCTATTTCCTGATCGTGGCCGACTTTATCCAGTGGGCCAAGGAA
>JALXER010000361.1 GCA_027069385.1 Paracoccaceae bacterium | reverse complement strand
AACCGGTTGAAAGCTTTCGTTTTAACGAAAGCTTTCAACCGGTTTGGTCAGTTCCAGCACCCGCGTTTCCACCGCTTCCGAGCCATCCGGATACAGCAACCCCACCGCCACCGGTATCAACCGCGGAGCCTTTTCCGCCTCGTCCGGTGTGGGCGGGGTTTTCTGGTTGAGCGTCAGGGTATAGCTGCCCTTGCCGTCCCATGCCTCGGCCACACCAAGCTCGGGCGTACCCGCGCTGGTATACCACAGCTTGAACTGGCTCAGGTCGCGGCCGGTTGCGTCCTCGAACACCTGCAACCAGTCCTCGATGGTGCAGGCCTGCCCGTCATGGCGATCAAAATACAGGTCCAGCGCGGCGCGATATTGGGCCGGACCGACCAGCCGGCGCAGCATCCCCACCACTTCGGCACCTTTTTCGTAAACCGTTGCGGTGTAAAAGTTGTTGATCTCGACATAGGCATTGGGTCGCGGCGGGTGCGCCAACGGCCCCGCATCCTCGGGGAATTGCGCGGCGCGCAGCACCATCACATCCTTGATCCGGTTGACGTTTGGCTCGCGCATATCCATGCCGAAGCTCTGGTCCCGAAACACCGTCAGCCCCTCTTTCAGGCACAGTTGAAACCAGTCGCGACAGGTCACGCGGTTGCCGGTCCAGTTGTGGAAATACTCGTGCGCAATCACGCTTTCGATGCCCTCGTAATTCTGGTCGGTAGCGGTTTGCGGGCTGGCCAGCACCAGCGACGAGTTGAAAATGTTCAACCCCTTGTTTTCCATCGCTCCCATGTTGAAATCGTCCACCGCCACGATGTTGAACAGGTCCAGATCGTATTCGCGCCCGTATTCCTCCTCGTCCCATTTCATAGAGCGCTTAAGGCTGTCCATCGCGTAGGCGCACTTGTCGATATCGGGCTTGCGCACATAGATATTCAGCTCCACATCGCGCCCCGATGCGGTGGTAAAGCGGTCACTATGGGCCAGCAAATCCCCCGCCACCAGCGCAAACAGATAAGAGGGCTTGGGCCACGGGTCCTGCCATTCGACCCAGCCCTTGCCCCGCGCCACCGGATTGCCGTTGGACAGCATCACCGGTTCGTCACCGCTGATCCGCACGCTGAACGGAGCCATCACATCGGGCCGGTCGGGGTAATAGGTGATCTTGCGAAACCCCTCGGCCTCGCATTGGGTGCAGTACATGCCGTTGGAAATATACAGCCCCTCCAGCGAGGTATTGCTGCCCGGGTCGATCTCTACCTCGGCCTCCCAGACAAAACGTTCGGGCAGATCATCCGCCCGCAGGGTTATACCCTCTTTGTCGGGGTTTACCTCTATGGGTTGGCCGTCAATGCGGGCGCTGATCAGGGTCAGTTCCTTGCCGTCCAGCCGCAAATCGCCGCCGCGCGCCCGTTTGAACACGATCCGGCTGCGCACCCGGGTTTTGTTCGGGTGCAGGTCGAATTCCAGCGCCACCTCCTCTATGTCGTGGCTCGGGGGCAGATAGTCGTCCAGCAGGATCTTGCGGTCAGTCATGGGGTTCTCCGATTTGGTTTGCGCCAGCCTATGCCGCGATTCGACGAACTGCAAACCACAAATCGGGTTCCCGCTTGTGTTTCCGATAGGAAACTTTATTTCTGTATGCAACGACATACGAAAAGGGGATTCTCATGCCATATACACCCGTTGCCGGACTTCAGGTCGAAACCGCGCTGAAAGATTTTGTCGAATCCCGCGCCCTTCCGGGCACCGGCATTGCCGCCGATGATTTCTGGCAGCGCTTTGCGGATATGCTGCGCGACCTGACCCCGCGCAACCGCGCCCTGTTGGCCAAACGCGCCGATTTGCAGGCGAAAATCGATGCGTGGTACAAGGCGGATAACACCGACGGGTATCAGGCGTTCCTGCGCGAAATCGGCTATCTGTTGCCGGACCCCGCCCCGTTCAGCATCGAAACGCGCGATACCGACCCCGAGATCGCCCGCATTGCCGGCCCGCAACTGGTGGTGCCGGTGACCAATGCGCGCTTTGCGCTTAACGCCGCCAATGCCCGCTGGGGGTCACTGTTCGATGCGCTTTACGGTACTGACGCCATGGGTGACAGACCAGCAGGCAAGGCCCATGATCCGGCCCGCGCCGCGCGTGTGGTTGACTGGGCCAAGGCTTTTCTGGATCAGGCCGCGCCGCTGGCCGGTGGAAAGTGGGCCGATGTCTCTGATCTGCGCCTTGACGGGGCCATGCTACGTGCCGACGATACCGGACTGGCCGACCCGTCGCAGCTTGTCGGGCATGCCGGGAACCGGATTTACCTGAAAAACCACGGTCTCCATATCGAAATCACGCTGGATCGTGACGGGTTGGTCGGGGCAAAGGACAAGGCGGGGATCAACGATATCCGGCTAGAATCGGCCCTGACCGCCATTATTGATTGCGAGGATTCGGTAGCCTGCGTCGATGCAGAGGACAAAGTGCTGGCCTATGGCAACTGGCTGGGGCTGATGCAGGGCAACCTGACCCAAAGCGTTACCAAGAACGGCAAAACATTTACCCGCAAGCTGGCCGACGACCTGGTCATCACCGACCCGCAGGGCCGCGAAAAAACCCTGAAAGGCCGCGCCCTGATGCTGGTGCGCAATGTCGGCCACCTGATGACCAATCCGGCCATTCTGGACGCGCAGGGGGATGAGGTGTTCGAGGGGCTGATGGATGCGATGATCACCACCCTTTGCGCCCTGCATGACCGCGAACGTCGCGCCAATTCGGCGCATGGCTCGGTCTATGTGGTCAAACCCAAGATGCACGGCCCCGACGAGGTCGCCTTTGCCGACGACATTTTCACCCGTGTAGAGGCTGCTCTTGGCCTGCCCCGATACACCGTCAAGCTGGGTATCATGGACGAAGAGCGCCGCACCTCGGCCAATCTGGCCGCCTGTATTCGCAGCGCCAAACACCGCGTGGCCTTTATCAATACCGGCTTTCTGGATCGTACCGGCGACGAAATCCATACCTCGATGGAGGCCGGCGCCGTGGTGCGCAAAGGCGAAATGAAACACAGCAAATGGATTGCAGCCTACGAGGATAACAACGTTGATACCGGACTGGCTTGCGGCTTGCAGGGCAGGGCGCAGATCGGCAAGGGCATGTGGGCGATGCCCGACCGGATGCATGACATGCTGGCCCAAAAGATCGACCACCTGAAGGCGGGGGCCAATTGCGCATGGGTGCCCAGCCCCACCGCCGCCACGTTGCACGCCACCCATTATCACCAAATCGACGTGTTCGCCGTGCAGAACAGCCTAAAACCGGGGCGCGCCAGCCTTGACGATCTGCTGACCATCCCGCTTGCGGCGGGGGAAAACTGGTCAAGCGCCGATATTATCGCCGAGTTGGAAAACAACGCGCAGGGGATTCTGGGCTATGTGGTGCGCTGGGTCGATCAGGGAATCGGCTGTTCGACGGTGCCCGATATTCACGATGTCGGGCTGATGGAGGACCGCGCAACCTGCCGGATTTCCAGCCAGCACATGGCCAACTGGCTGCATCACGGCGTGGTTGGCAAGGCCGAGGTGATAGAGGTCATGCAGCGCATGGCCAAAGTGGTTGACCGGCAGAACGCGGCTGATCCGCTCTATCGGCCCATGGCTCCGGATTTCTCGGGGGTTGCTTTTGCTGCTGCCTGTGATCTGGTGCTGAAAGGCGCGGCGCAGCCCTCGGGCTATATAGAGCCACTGTTGCACGCCGCCCGTCTGGCCCGAAAAGCCGGCGCATAGGGGGCGGGTCCGGCTCTAAACTCGGGTTTATAGCGCGATTTGCGACCTCGGGTTCATAGACGGCGGGCAGGGGGCGTGCCTATTTCCTGACCATTCCAGACGTTGATCTGGCTTGAAAATTATATCAGGAGAACCGAAATGAAACGTACTAACTGGATACATGGTGCCTTGGCCGCGCTGCTGATCAGTGCCTCGCCGATGTCCGCCATGGCTGCGGCTACGGTGGTGATTACCAGCCCGCGCATGGCGCACGAGGAAACGGTGATCGCGCTTTATACCGATCTGGCCGCGCAGGGGTATGAATATATCAAAGTCGGGCGCAGCCTGCTTGGCCGCGCGGTGATCGACGCCTATAACGGGGTGGAAAAACGCGAAATTGTGATGAATACCGCAACGTCCGAGATTCTTCGGGATTTGCGCAACGCTTATGAAGGATACCCCGAGGCAATGGAAAACAGCGCCCGAGAAGCCACGGAAGATGCAGCCGCAACAGCGCGTCACGCGGTTGACCACGTCATCGAACATGTTGGCAGCGGCGTGTCTTTCGGGTTTGGTGAATAGAAAATGAACAGGACAGCCCGATGAAACGTGAAGCCGGATACCGCGCCTACCGCCTGATGCTGATCGGCATCATACTGGTGCAGGCCGGATTGTCGCTGCTCTATATCGGGCTATTCCTTGCCGACCTGACCGGGGTGCTGGGCGCGCCGGTCAGTTGGCGGTTTTTCGAGATCATGCAGTTGCTGACCATTGTCGGTCTGGTTCTGGGGTCGATACTCGGGGGGATATTGCTCAAGAATTTTGTCCGCCAACGCCGCGAGGCCGATGCGCGCCTGCATGCCGCCGCGGGCGAATTCGATGCGCTGATGCGCGAACGGTTTGACGAATGGGGGCTGTCGCCCAGTGAAACCGACATCGCGATTTTCGCGCTCAAAGGGTTCAGCAATGCCGAAATTGCCGAGCTGCGCGGCAAAAGCATCGGCACCATCAAGGCCCAAAGCAACGCGGTATTCAAAAAGGCCGGGGTCAACGGGCGGACCCAGCTTATCGGCGTGCTGATCGAGGATCTGACCGCCGCAGTGGATAACCCCGCCTAAAGCGGGTCGGCTTTTCGTCGAAACAAGGTTCACGCCTGCCCGTAAAGTAGAACGTGTGAAGCAATGGCCTTTGCCAACGGGTCATATTTCGAAACGTTTTGGCCCGATAGGGCAGGGGTTCAGGCAAGTGCCCCTTGCTTGTTACCGGTGTTCAGACAAATCGGCGTTTCGGCCGAGCGCCCGTGATAAAACCCCTGCAACCCGTCAATGCCCAGCTTTTGCACCAGCGCCGATTCTTCGGCGGTTTCGATAAATTCGGCCACGGTAAACATGTCAAACTGGCGGGCGATGCGCACCAGCGCGTCTACCAGCACCTGATTGTCACGGCTGTCGGGCAGGCCCGAAATGAACTGCCCGTCAATCTTGACAATATCGAACCTGAAACGCCTGAACTGGCTGAACGAAGTATGCCCCGCACCAAAATCGTCGATGGCGAAACAGCACCCGAGCTTATGGCCGAAATCAAGAAAATCGGCGGTCTTGTCCACGCTTCCCATGGCGGCGGATTCGGTGATTTCCACAATCAGCCGTTCGCAGACATGCGGGGTTTCGGCCTCGGCCCGTTTCAGGATTTCCATCCAGTCCTTGTCCCCGACCGTCACCGCCGAAATATTGACCGAAAGCCGCAAATACGGGTCGGCCCTGAGCATATCCAGCGTTTTTTCCAGCGCGATCCGGTCCAACACCTGTACCAGCATGGTGCCCTCGACCGCCGGAATGAAATCGCCCGCCGAAATCAGCCGCCCGTCGCGGTCACGAATGCGAATCAGCCCCTCGTGAAAGGCGATCATCGGGCGTTGACCCGAGCGGAAAACCGGTTGAAACGCCAACCCGACCCGCCCGTCGGAAATGGCGCTTGCCACCATGCTTCGGGTTGCCTCTACCTTAAGATTCTGCTCGGGTTGGGGGTGATCAATCCGTTCCCAGCTTACTGACATGAGGCCTACTCCAATCCGACTAGTTCAACGCCAGATTGCGGTAAAAGTCTTAACGAAACGTTAATATTCGTCAAATGTTCTAAAAATGTTCCTAAAGCTTGTCCGGTATTTAGCTAAAGTTTTCCAGACCTACCGTTTCCCCATCGCTATGAATTCGTTAAGAATTTCTACGGCGTTATCCGAGTCCCATTCCGCGCCGCCGGTAACCCGCGCAAGTTCGCGGCCCTGTGCATCCAGAACAACCGTCAGGGGCAGGCCGATGGCGCCATAAAGCTCGCCCAGTGCGCTGTCGGGATCCAGCAGAATCGGCAGGTTTTCAACGCCGGTTTGGTTAAAAAACCGTTCGATACCGGCCAGTTCGTTGCGTCCGGTGGCGATGGTCATCACCGCAAAATCCGCCCCCCCCAGCCTGGTTTGCAAGCGATCGAGGGCCGGCATTTCCTCGCGACACGGTGCGCACCATGTGGCCCAGAAATTGACCAGCCGCACCTTGCCGTTGCTGTCGGCCAGCAGGTGGGTGTTTCCGGCGGGGTCGAAAAACTCGGTATCCCTGACCGGCAGCGGCGCGGGGTGGATTTGCATTTTGCGCATGGTTTCGATGCGTTCCACCGGAAAATCGGCCATTGCGGACGAATCATCATTACTGGTATTTGCGTCGGTGAAAAGGGTAGCGTATAGCACGCCTATAACCAGCAATACGCCAGCAAAGATTATAAGGGGCAGTTTCATGATGCTCTCTTTCAGTCGCAAAAACGGGTCAAACGATATGTCGGACAAAAATACAGCAAATGCAATGTGGGGCGGGCGGTTTGCCGCAGGGCCGGATGCGATCATGGAGGCGATCAACGCGTCGATCGGCTATGACAAGCGCATGGCCCGGCAGGACATAGAGGGGTCGCGCGCCCACGCTGCCATGCTGGCCGCCCGGGGTATCATAAGTGATAGCGATGCAACGGCGATACGGGAAGGGCTGCTCACGGTATTGTCAGAGATCGAGGACGGCACCTTCGAATACTCGACCGCACTGGAGGACATTCACATGAATGTCGAAAGCCGCCTGAAAGAGCTGATCGGCGAACCGGCAGGGCGGTTGCATACCGGTCGGTCGCGCAACGATCAGGTGGCGACGGATTTCAAGCTGTGGGTGCGTGACCAGATGGATGCGGCGGTTACGGGGCTGGAGGCCCTGATGAGCGCGTTGCTCGGGCAGGCCGAAGCAGGGGCCGATACGGTGATGCCCGGGTTTACCCATTTGCAAGTGGCGCAGCCGGTGACGTGGGGCCACCACATGATGGCCTATGTAGAGATGTTCGCGCGGGATCGCTCGCGGTTTGCCGATGCGCGGGTGCGGATGAACGAATCGCCGCTAGGGGCGGCGGCGCTGGCGGGCACGGCCTATCCGATTGATCGGGACATGACCGCGCAGGCGCTCGGGTTTGACCGGCCTTGTGCGAATTCGCTCGATGGCGTTTCGGATCGGGATTTCGCGCTGGAATTTCTGGGGGCCGCGTCACTCTGCGCGACTCATCTGTCGCGGCTGGCCGAAGAGCTGGTGATCTGGTCGTCGGTGCAATTCGGGTTCGTGCAGATCTCGGACCGGTTTTCCACCGGGTCCAGCATCATGCCGCAAAAGAAAAACCCCGACGCGGCCGAGCTGATTCGCGCCAAGGTCGGACGGATCAACGGGGCGCTGATGGCGCTGCTGACGATTATGAAAGGCCTGCCGCTGGCCTATTCCAAGGATATGCAGGAAGATAAGGAACAGGTGTTCGATGCGGCCGACAGCCTGATGCTGGCGCTGGCGGCGATGACCGGCATGATTGCCGATGTGACGCCTGACAAGGGTGCGCTGCGCCAAGCGGCGGCTACGGGGTTTTCCACCGCGACCGATCTGGCCGACTGGCTGGTGCGGTCGCTGAACATGCCGTTTCGTGATGCCCACCATGTGACCGGTGCGCTGGTCAAAATGGCCGAGGATGCGGGCTGTGATCTGCATGAACTGAGCCTTGCCGATATGCAAAGCGTCGAGCCGCAAATCTCGGCCGGGGTGTTTGATGTGCTGGGCGTTGACAATTCGGTCGGTAGCCGGGTCAGCTATGGCGGGACAGCCCCCGCACAGGTGCGCGCGCAAATCGCGCGATGGAGAAAGGTTTTGTCATGATGGTGCGCATATCAACCGTGATACTGGTCACCCTGATGCTGGCAGGGTGTGGCGTGAAAGGCGACCCGCTGATCCCGCCCCCGCCCGTTGGTACCCGCTGACCGGCCTCCGGTTTCTTCGGGGAGCCGCAAGCGGCCCCCCTCCTCAACCGGGCATGGGGCAGGCCCCATGCGGGGGCGTTCACGCCCCCCTTGCCGTTCCGGCAATTCCCCCCTGAGGATATTTTGAAAAATGGAAGGTGTTATTGCCTCACGCATGTGACGGGGGTACGGGGGCTGGCCCCCGGGGCCGACCGAAGGTCGGCCCGGCCCAAAGGGAAGCCTTTTGTTTGGCTTGCCAAACACAAGGCTGGACTGCGGGAGCGCCCGGACTGCGGGTGCGGCGTTATAATTTTCTTGTCAGTTGTGTTTGCGCGCGCTAGGGGTTGTTCCCAAAAACAAGGGCGCGGCTTATGACGGTTTTACGGCTCATCTATTTAATCCTGACCATTATCGGCACCTTTGTGCCGTTGTATTTCCTGTTCAGCTGGTACGGAGAAGACAGTTTTTCCATTGCCAATATGCTGAGCGCCTGGACGGCCAACGGGGCGTCCAAGGCGTTGACCTCGGATTTGCTGATTTCGGCCGCCGCGCTATATGTTTTTGCCATAACCGAGAGCATTGCCCGCCGGCGCTATCTGCCGCTTTTGGCCATTCCGGCCACGTTTCTGATCGGGTTGTCCTGCGGCTTGCCGCTTTACCTTTTCCTTCGCTCTAAACCGCTGGACTGATATGGACCATTTTCTTTACCGCGACGGCGTTCTGCACGCCGAGGACGTTTCGTTGCGTGACATTGCTGCGCAGGTTGGCACGCCGTTTTACGTCTATTCCTCGGCCACGCTGGAGCGTCATTTTCAGGTGTTTTCCGAGGCGCTGCACGGGTTGGATCACCTGATTTGCTATGCGATGAAGGCCAATGGAAACCTTGCCGTGTTGCGCTTGATGGCCGATCTGGGCGCGGGGATCGATGTGGTGTCGGGCGGGGAATACGCCAAGGCGCGTGCCGCTGGCGTGCCGGGCAACCGCATCGTGTTTTCCGGTGTTGGCAAGACTGTGGCCGAGATGCGCCTTGCCTTGTCCGGCGGCATTCGCCAGTTCAACGTCGAGAGCGAACCCGAGTTGCTGGCGCTGAATGCCGTGGCGCTCGATTTGGGCACCGTTGCCCCGATCACCCTGCGCATCAACCCCGATGTCGATGCGCGCACCCACCCCAAGATCGCCACCGGCCTGTCGGATAACAAATTCGGTATTCCCATGGCCAAGGCGCGCATGGCTTATGGGGTCGCGGCCGGTTTGCCCGGTCTGGAGGTCGTCGGGATCGACGTGCATATCGGCAGCCAGTTGACCGATCTGGAACCCTACCGTCAGGCCTTTGCCAAGGTCGCCGACCTGACCGAAGCCTTGCGCGCTGATGGCCATGCCATCAAACGGCTCGACCTTGGCGGCGGGCTGGGCATCCCTTATGCGCGCTCGAATCAGGCGCCGCCACTGCCAACCGAATACGGCGCGGTTATCCGCGAGACCGTCGGGCATCTGGGCTGTGAAATCGAAATCGAGCCGGGCCGGTTGATTGCCGGCAATGCGGGTTTGCTGGTTGCCTCTACCATCTATCTGAAACACGGTGCCGAGCGGGATTTCCTTATTCTGGATGCGGCGATGAACGATCTGATCCGCCCGGCCATGTACGAGGCCCACCATGATATCGTACCGGTAGCAGAACCGGTGCCGGGCGTGGAACCGCGGCCGGTCGATATTGTCGGGCCGGTATGCGAAAGCGGCGATACCTTTGCCAAACAACGCCTGATGCCGCCGCTTGGCGCGGGCGATCTGGTGGCGTTCAGGTCGGCCGGAGCATATGGCGCGGTCATGGCGTCGGAGTACAATTGCCGCCCGTTAATCCCCGAAGTCATGGTGAAAGGCGATCAATTTGCCGTGGTTCGGGCACGTCCGACCTATGAAGAAATGATTTCACGCGATACACTGCCCCCATGGAGCAACGGACAAGACGGCTAACATGAACCGATATGGTCAAAAATACGGGCTGGTAAAGCGTCGTGATCCGGTCGAGCATCTGGCCGGACGCATTACGTTGACCCGGGTGTCGCTGGGGCTTGAATCGGCCTTGCAAAGCTTTTGGCCCCTGTTCACCTTGCTGGCGTTTACCTATGCGTTCATTGCCTTTAACGGGTTGAATTTGTTTGCATTTCCAGTTGGGCAAATCGGGCTGGGCGCGCTGGGGCTATGGGCTCTGTATCTGCTTTTTCGCGGGGTGCGCGCCTTTCGGTACCCGACCCGCAAGGCGGCGCTGGCACGTATGGATGCTACCCTGCCTGAACGCCCGATTGCCGCCCTGCAGGACGAATCCGCGCTGGGCAGGCAAGACCCGCTGACCCGCGAAATCTGGCACGCGCATCAAACCGAAATGGCCGAGCGCTCCAGGGCGGCGCGCGCGGTTGCACCCGAACCGGACCTGCCTAGGCGGGATCGTGCCGGTCTGCGCCTGATGGCGGTGATTGCGGGGATCGTTGCCATTGCCTTTGCCCCCGAACCGCAACTGACCCATATCGTCGATGCGGTAACCGGCGCGCAGGAACCGGTCGGCCCCAGCGTCGCCATAGAGGCATGGGCAACCCCGCCGGGCTATACCGGCAAGCCCGCACTTTATCTGTCGGAAATCCCCAATGGCGAAACGCTGGACCTGCCGGTCAACACGGTGATTACCCTGCGCACCTATGGGCAGGGCGATTTCGAACTGGCGGAATCCGTTAGTGGTGAAAACACCGTGCGGCCCCAAACCGACCCCGAAATCACGGTGCATGATGTCAGTTTCAACGTGGTGCAATCGGGGGGGCTGGGGG
>JALXER010000360.1 GCA_027069385.1 Paracoccaceae bacterium | reverse complement strand
ATTTCATTCTTCTACAAATACTCTCAGGGGGGAGCGACGCCAAGTCGCGAGGGGGCGGAACGCCCCCCCCCTGCCGCCCGCAGGGCGGCCCGGCCCAACGGGAGGAGGTGTTGTTCGTTTACGAACAACACCGACGACGGGCGGGAGGGCGCGGTTCAAGGATCAGGCGGGTTGGGAGTTGATGTACTCCGCTTCGATATCGGCAGTCATTTTCTTGAAATCCGCGGTAATCGCGCTTTCGATTCGTGCCCGGGCCAGTTGCAGGGTCTGCATAATCAGCCGACTGGTAATAGTCTTGGCTTCGGCAGTCAGTTCAAAGTCGAACTTTGTGCCCTCACCGTCCGGCGCAAACCGGTAGGTGGCATCCACATCGAATTTTTCCGAAGCATTGCCCAGCACAATCCGGTCGTTTTCCACCAGTTCCCGCAGTTCCAGCGAGAACCGCCGTGGTTTGCCCTGAAAATCGACCGCCGATTTCCAGCGCGCGCCCAGTTCGGGGGCGCGCACATCGCCGACCGGTTTGAACGGAGCCATACTGCCAAAGCCGTTTTGCTCCAACCGGTCAAAGTCGGAGGCGTACTTATAGGCAAATTCTACCGGGGTTTTGATTGTACCGGAATAGCTGAGTTTCATAGGTCACCTTTGCTTAATTTGCGTAACTATAGGCGATCCGCCAACCATTTATCCAGCAATAAACGCGCAATCGTGCCGTTACGGACCGGTAACAGCGCCGGGTTGGTGCCTGACATGGCCTCCATCAGCGTTTCACGGCTAACCCATTTGGCGTCTTCTATCTCGACCGGATCGGGGGTGATGGTGCGGGTGCTTGCGACAGCCCGACAGCCGATCATCAGGGTCGAAGGAAACGGCCAGGGCTGGTCGGCCAGATAGTGCGCTGGGCCGATCCTGACGCCGGTTTCCTCAAATACTTCGCGCGCCACCGCTTCGGAAATGGTTTCCCCGGGTTCGACAAAACCGGCAAGCAGCGAGTACATGCCATCGGGCCACCCCGGTGAGCGCCCGAGCAACACGTCTTGCCCGTGGGTGACAAGCATGATCACCACCGGATCAACGCGCGGAAAGTGCTTGCGGTCACATTGCGGACAATCCCGCTGCCAGCCGCCCATGGCAGGGGTGGTTTTCGTGCCACAATTGGCGCAAAACCGGTGATTTTCGTGCCAGCCCAGCAGGCTTTTGGCGGTGGCCGCATCGCCGGCATCATCGGGCGATAGGGCCGCCATGATGCTGCGCAGGTCGGCAAACCGGTGCGAACCGGGCAGGTCGGGATGCGGATAAGCGGTATCGTCGAAAAAGGCTTGGGGCTGCGCGCCAATTCCTGCCCAGTCGGGTATAGAGATGGCAAAACGGGGGGATTGCCCCGTCATGCCCAGAAACACCGGCCTATCCGCGGCGGGTTGCAGCAAAGGTTTGTCGGGCCGTAACCACACCAGCCTGTTACTGGCAGTATCGACCAAAGGTCTGCCACGCCAAAAGGCAAGAATGCGCGCGTCTGGATGGTTGAGCAGTTTCGCGGCCCGAGCGCGCAAATGGGCGTCTCGGTGAATGGCCCCGCCTCCAAATGTGATGGTTTCGCCGTGCATCGGGACTCCGCTGGTAAAGAATTTGGGTAAACTTGTCCGGTTTTGTCAGGGGCCGCAACAGGAAAGTATTGTTTCGGCATGATATATTCTGAAAATGACAAGGTTGGCCACGCCGGGGCGTCTGCCTCTGCGGGGAGCCGCAAGCGGCCCCCCTTATCGGCAGAGCTTGTGCGGGCACAAGCAGGGGGCATGCCCCCTCTGGCGCAAGCGCCATTCACCCCCCCGGGATATTTAGGAAAAGAAGATGATGAGACTTCCAATTTTCATAAATACTCTCAGGGGGGAGCGACGCATGTCGCGAGGGGGCGGAACGCCCCCCCTGCCGCCCGCAGGGCGGCCCGGCCCAAAGGGAAGCCTTGTGTTTGGCTTGCCAAACACAAGGCTGGACTGCGGGAGCGCTCCGGTTCGGTTTTTTGTTTTGGCGGATTGACGCTGTACGATCGCGCTCTTATATAGGGGGTCGAGAGGTTGGCGCGGGCGAACGCCTCGCCAACCCGGTCAGGTCCGGAAGGAAGCAGCCGTAACGAGTCCCGTTTGGGTCGTTGTCCAACCTCTCACCTATTGTTCGCCACCGATTGCAGGAGGGATTATTGTGACTGTCTTTTTCTCCCCCCGGGCGCGCCGGTTGGCCGGGTAGGTTTGTTATTCCCGCAAGCCCGATGAAACCCTCCCCCTTGCACGGGGCCGATTCCGTTTTATCAAAGGCTTTATCCCGATGACTTTCCCTACTTTGCCCGAACTGGGCTGGCGCGCGCATTTTCAATCCGACATGACCGAAGACGAGGTCCACCGCCTGATCCCGCTACGCGTCACCGATATCCACAAATCCGCCCTTGGCACTTTGGGCGAAGCCGGCCCCGAGCGCCTGCCCATGACGGTTGACCTGGTAGATCACGGCGTCACCGTGGGGGATTGGGTACTCAAGGATCCCGACACCGGCTTGCCCGTGCGCGTGCTCGCGCGGACCAGCCTGCTCAAACGCCGCGACGCGCGCACCACCCATGGCGACCAGTTGATCGCCGCCAATGTGGACACCTTGTTTGTAATGTCCTCTTGTAACAAGGATTTCAACGTCGCCCGGCTGGAGCGGTATTTTGTCCTTGCCCATCAGGGCGGGGCCGAGCCGGTGTTGATCCTGACCAAGGCCGATCTGGCCGATGATCCGAGGAAATACGTCGCGCAAGCCATGGCCGAACTGCCCGGCGTCACGGTCGAGGCGTTCGATACGCTGGCCCCCGATACGCCCGACCGGCTGTCGCGCTGGTGCGGGTCGGGCCAGACCGTGGCGTTGCTGGGCACCTCGGGCGTGGGCAAGACCACGCTGACCAACGCCCTGACCGGGCTGAACCGGCTGACCCAGGATATCCGCGCCAGCGACGCGCGCGGCCGCCACACCACTACCGCGCGTTCTATGCATCGCATGCAGGCCGGTGGCTGGCTGATCGACACGCCGGGCATGCGCGCCCTGCGACTGGCCGACGGGCGCGACGGGGTCGAAGCGGTGTTTGCCGATATCGAGGAACTGGCCCGCACCTGCCGTTTTAACGATTGCGCCCATGAAACCGAACCGGGTTGCGCGGTGCGCGACGCCATCGAACCGGCTCGCCTGAAGCGCTGGAAAAAACTGCTGGCAGAAGAGGCCCACGCCACCCAGACCCCCGCCGACGCGCGGGAAAGCCGCAAGAAATGGGCCAAGAT
>JALXER010000359.1 GCA_027069385.1 Paracoccaceae bacterium | reverse complement strand
TTTGAACCAGCGCCGCCAACCCGTTATGGCCTTTTCTAAAATCTACCGGCTCGGTTGCCACAAATATCCGAACCCGATCAGAAGGAAAGATCATGTGGCAACATTTAAGGCATGGGCTATCTCGGCGATCCGGCTCGCCGGAGTTGCCACATCCAACCGCACCGTCACCTCACCCCGGATCACGTCCGGCGTGCCGCCGCCAACCGGCGCATCAACACGGGTTTCTTCCTGCAAAACCAAAGGCGCAAATTCTATATCCTCGGGCACTGCAGGCAAAATCAGCTTACCTTCTCGTGCCATCCGCCGCCATTCAGACAAATGATTGGGGCGTAAATCATACCGCCGCGCAACCGCATTCACTGTCGCACCCTCGACCAACGTTTCCGCCACAATCCGGGCCTTCAAATCATCCGGCCACCGCCGCTGACCTCGAGGGCCGACGATCAAATCAATCTCACTGATAAACTCCGCTGAGTGCTCCATGGAGAAACTCCTTGCCAAACTACTGGAAAGAACTCAATCGCAGATCGCTACCTCAAACGTAAGGTGGAGGCGAGACAACGCTTACGATATAGGACCAACGCGCCACTGATGTGCCGGTCCGGTTCTTGGGGCGCTCCCGCCCCCTCACACATAACCCCATGCTAGCCGAAGCCGAGGGCGCGGCCCAAACGGAAGTCGTGGGCTGGCTTTAGCCAGTCCATGGCTGGAGTGCGGGAGCGCCCGGTTGTGTTACTGGTAACTGTCCAGTGGTGGGCAGGTGCATACCAGATGGCGGTCGCCATAGGCGTTATCCACGCGGTTGACGGGGGGCCAGTATTTATCCACGCGGAACGCGCCGGGCGGATAGCACGCCTGTTCGCGGGTATAGGCGCGGTTCCAGTCACCGACCAGATCCTCGACCGTGTGCGGCGCGTGGTGCAGGGGGCTGTCATCATAGGCGATCTTGCCGTCCTGAATGGCCTGCGCCTCGGCGCGGATGGCCAGCATGGCGTCGATAAACCGGTCAAGCTCGGCCTTGGGTTCGCTTTCGGTCGGTTCGACCATCAGAGTACCGGGCACCGGCCAGCTCATGGTCGGGGCGTGAAAGCCGCTATCCATCAGCCGTTTGGCAATGTCATCCACGCTAACCCCGCAGCAATCCGCCAGAGGCCGCGTATCCAGAATGCATTCATGCGCCACGCGGCCAAGGTCGGACTTGAACAGGATGTCATAGGCCCCCGACAGGCGCTTGGCCAGATAGTTCGCGTTCAGAATGGCGATCTTGGTTGCCTGCGTCATACCGGTGCCGCCCATCAGCATGATATAGGCCCATGAAATCACCAGCACCGAGGCACTGCCCATCGGGGCGGCCGAAACCGGTCCGATTCCGTTAGCACTTGGCAGGAACGGTTCCAGATGGGCGCCAACGCCGATTGGCCCGACGCCCGGCCCGCCGCCGCCATGCGGGATGGCAAAGGTCTTGTGCAGGTTCAGGTGGCTGACATCGCCGCCGATCTTGCCCGGTTGTGCCAGACCGACCATGGCGTTCATATTGGCCCCGTCGATATAGACCTGTCCGCCGTGATCATGGGTGATCTGGCAGACCTCGCGCACGGTTTCCTCGAAAACGCCATGGGTCGAAGGATAGGTGATCATACAAGCCGCCAGCTTGTCGCCCGCCGCCTCGGCCTTGGTGCGGAAATCATCCAGATCAACATCCCCGTTCGGGGCGGTTTTCACCACCACCACCTTCCAGCCGGCCATATGGGCGCTGGCCGGATTGGTGCCATGGGCGGATGAGGGAATCAGGCAGATATCCCGATCGCCCTGTCCGCGCGATTTGTGATAGTTGCGGATGGTCAGCAGGCCGGCGTATTCGCCCTGCGCCCCCGAATTGGGTTGCAGCGACATGGCGTCATAGCCGGTGATTTCGCACAGTTGTTCCTTGAGGTGCTCGGTCAGTTGCACATAGCCCTGCGCCTGATCGAGCGGCACAAACGGGTGCAGGTTGGCAATTTCGGGCCATGTCAGCGGGATCATTTCGGCGGTGCCGTTCAGCTTCATGGTGCACGACCCCAGCGGGATCATGGCGCGGTCCAGCGCCAGATCGCGGTCGGCCAGACGGCGCATATAGCGGGTCATCTCGGCCTCGGAGCGGTTCATATGAAAAATCGGATGGGTCAGGTATTCATCGGTGCGCAGCAGGGCCTCGGGCAGGCGGTATTCGCGGTTCTTGGCGCTGTCATCCTTCATATTGCCACCAAACGCCGCCCAGACGGCCTCGATGGTTTCGGGGTAGGTCTGCTCGTCCAGCGAAATGCCGATCTGCGTAGCGCCGACCTTGCGCAGGTTGATACCATGGGCCACGGCGGCATTCATGATCACGCCTTGCAGGGGGCCGACCTCTACGGTGATGGTGTCAAAGAACACATCGGGCGTGATTGTAAACCCGAGGCTTTCCAGCCCTTTGGCCAGCCGTGCGGTCTTGCGATGCACGCTTTCGGCAATGGCGCGCAGGCCCTTTGGCCCGTAAAACACCGCGTACATAGAGGCCATCACCGCCAGCAAGGCCTGCGCTGTGCAGACGTTGGAATTGGCCTTTTCGCGGCGGATATGCTGTTCGCGGGTTTGCAGCGCCAGACGATAGGCCTTGTTGCCGCGCGCGTCGATGGATGCGCCGATGATGCGCCCGGGCATAGCGCGTTTCAGTTTGTCGGTGGTGGCCATATAGGCCGCATGCGGCCCGCCATAGCCCATCGGCACCCCGAATCGCTGGGTCGAGCCGATGGCGATATCCGCGCCCATTTCGCCGGGGCTTTTGAGCAGGCACAGCGCCAGAATATCGGCGGCCATAATGGCCAGCGCCTTGTGTTCGTGCAGGGCTGCGATGCAGGGGCTGAAATCGCGCACCCGGCCATAGGTGCCCGGATACTGGAATATCGCCCCGAATACGGTGCTGGCATCCATTTCAATTTCGGGGTTGTCTACGATCACTTCGATCCCCAGCGGCTCGGCGCGGGTTTTGATCACTTCGATGGTTTGCGGGTGGCAGTTTTCATCGACAAAGAACGCGGTTGCCTTGGATTTGCTGGCCCGTTTGGCCATGGCCATTGCCTCGGCCGCTGCCGTGGCTTCGTCAAGCAGCGAGGCATTGGCGATGTCCAGACCGGTCAGGTCGGTAACCATGGTCTGGAAATTCATCAGCGCCTCTAACCGGCCTTGCGAGATTTCCGGCTGATAGGGGGTATAGGCGGTGTACCAGGCCGGGTTTTCCAGAATGTTGCGCTGGATCACCGGCGGCGTCATGGTGCCGTAATAGCCTTGGCCGATCAGC
>JALXER010000358.1 GCA_027069385.1 Paracoccaceae bacterium | reverse complement strand
GTCGCGCAAGGTGGTGTCAAAAATCAACACGCGGTCTTTTTGATTTGTCATAGGGGCCATTTTGGTTGTCCTTAGCTGGTTAGAGAATGCCGGTGCGGTTTTGCTCCTCTGAGCGCGCGCACCGATATTCTCAGCACGCTCAGAGGCGGCTAAGGAGTAGGATTGCAGTTTTGGCATTCATACACATGGCGGCCACTATAGGGGCGCATTTGCAAAGTTAAAGCGGTTTTTTCGGGATTCCGGAAAATCCGGCGACGGGGGTGCGGGAACTGCCGGTTCGATTGACCCTACTAAACCGGTTTAGTAGGGTCAATTGGTTCGGGTGTAACCCTAAGTAATAACAAGAAAATTACCGGACTTTGCCAAATAAAAACCGTGCCGGTCCGGCGCCTCTGGCATATCGGGGGCAGGCCGGATAAAAGGGGGTAACGGGCAAGAAAAGGGGCCAACATGACCACAATCAAACCGCAACCGGGTATCATGCAGATCACCCCCTATGTGGCGGGGAAATCAGCGGCAAAGGGGGCCAACAAGCCTACCAAGCTGTCCTCTAATGAAAACCCGCTGGGGCCAAGCCCGGCGGCCCGCGACTCCTATATCGAGGTGGCCAAGCACCTTGAAACCTATCCGCCCTCGGATCACGCCGACTTGCGGCAGGTTATTGCCAATATCCACGGGCTGGACCCTGCGCGGATCATCTGCGGGGCCGGATCGGACGAGGTTATTACCTTTTTATGCCAGACCTATGCCGGCCCGGGGGACGAGGTGCTTTATACCGAGCACGGGTTTTCTATGTATCGTATCAGCGCGCTGGCGGCAGGGGCAACGCCGGTGGTGGCGCCCGAAACCGACCGGACGGCCGATGTCGATGCGATGCTGGCCGCGTGCAGCCCGCGCACCCGTCTGGTGTTTCTGGCCAATCCCAACAATCCGACCGGTACAATGATACCTGAATCCGAGGTCGCGCGGCTGGCGGCGGGCATCCCCGACACGGCGCTTCTGGTGCTTGACGGAGCTTATGCCGAGTTTGTCGATGGGTTTGACGGCCATGCAGGGCTGGTTGAAACGCGCGACAATGTGGTGATGACGCGGACTTTTTCCAAAATCTACGGGCTGGGCGGGGCGCGTATCGGCTGGGGCTATGGTCCGGCGTCGATCATTGATGCGCTTAACCGTGTGCGCGGGCCGTTCAACGTGTCTGCCGCGGCGCTGGCTGCCGCAAAAGCCGCCGTGCAGGACGTGGCCTATACCGACCATTGCCGCGCCGAGAACGCAAAGTGGCGGCAATGGCTGCGCGAGCGGCTGGCGATTTCCGGCGTGCCTTCGGATGAAAGCCATGCCAATTTCATTCTGGCGCGTTTTGAAACCGCTGAACAGGCCGAAGCCTGCGACGCCTTTTTGCAGTCCAAAGGCCTGATTGTGCGGAATGTCGCCGGTTACGGCCTTGGCACCTGCTTGCGCATCACAATTGGCGACGAGATCGCTTGCCGCAACGTCGCCGGCGCGGTAGACGCGTTTATGAAGGGGGCACGAGCATGAATGAATACAAGCATGTGGCATTGATCGGGCTGGGGCTGATTGCCGGCTCTATCAGCCTTGCCATGCGCCGCGCCGGAATGGGCGCGCGCATCACCGGCCATGCGCGCACCGCCCGAACGCGGGCAAAAGCGCTGGAAATGGGGCTGGTGGATGCGGTGTTCGACAGCGCTGCCGAAGCGGTCAAGGGGGCCGATCTGGTCATTCTGGCGGTGCCGGTTGGCGCGATGAGCGCCGTCGCGGCTGAAATCGCGCCGCATCTGGCGGCGGGCGCAACGATCAGCGATGTCGGCTCGGTCAAGGGCGCGGTGGTGGCTGCGGTCGGGCCGCATTTGCCCGACAATGTGGCGTTCGTTCCCGCGCACCCTATGGCAGGCACCGAGCAATCCGGCCCCGAATCCGGTTTTGCCAGCCTGTTTGACCATCGTTGGGTCTTGCTGACCCCGACCGGTTCCGCTTCGGATGCCGAGGTGCAGCGCCTAAGCGATTTCTGGGCTGCGCTGGGCGCGCTGGTCGAGTATATGGAACCCGATCACCACGATCTGGTGGCGGGGGTTATCAGCCACGCGCCGCATCTGATCGCCTATACCATGGTCGGTGTGGCGGATGACCTGACCAAGGTTACCAAAACCGAGGTGGTCAATTACTCTGCCGCCGGGTTTCGCGATTTCACCCGTATTGCCGCATCGGACCCGACCATGTGGCGCGATGTGTTTTTGCATAACAAAGATGCCACACTAGAGGTGCTGGGCCGCTTTACCGAAGAACTGTTTGCCCTGCAGCGGGCTATTCGCATGGGGGACGGTGATTTCCTGCATGACTACTTTAGCCGTACCCGCGATATCCGCCGCTCGATCATCGACGCCGGACAAGACACCGATGCGCCGGATTTTGGCCGGGTGAATCCGCAAGAGGGGGATACCTGATGGTTCTGAAAACGGCCTTTACAGTCGTGGCAATGATGGTACTGAACGCCTGCGGCGGCGCCAGTCAGGAAGTGCCGCTGATCAATGTCGAATATCTGGATGTGGTAGAGCTGTGCGGCAATCCCAACCTGCTCGGGCAAGAGGTCGAGGATATCAACGGAGCCGGAGCCTGCGGGATCGATAATCCGGTGCGGGTGATGTATGTGGCTGGGGTCGAATTGTCCACGCCTGCAACGCTGAACTGCCGCACAGCCAACACGCTGGCCGGCTGGGTCGCCACCGAAGCGCAGGATGCGGTTAAGAATTTTCACAGCCGGATCAACCGGATGCGGGTCATGGCGTCCTATTCCTGCCGCACGCGAAACAGCAGACCCGGTGCGCGCCTTTCGGAACATGCGCTGGGCAATGCCATCGATATCGGCTCGTTTACACTGGCAAACGGGGTAGAGCTAAGCGTCGAAGAAGACTGGGGGCAGGGTAAGGAAGGGGCTGCCCTGCGCCGCCTGCACGACGCGGCTTGCGGGCCGTTTGGCACCGTGCTCGGCCCGGAATCGGATCGTTACCACTATAATCACTTCCATCTGGACACCGCCGAATACCGCTCGGGGTCGTATTGCCGATAACCCGGGTGCTCCCGCCTGAAACGGCCGTTGCCGGCAAGCCGGCAAGACCCTTTCAGTTGGGCCGGGCCGCCCTGCGGGCGGTTGGGGGGCGTTCCGCCCCCTCGCGACATGCGTCGCTCCCCCCTGAGAGTATTTATGAAAAATGGAAGTCTATTATCATCTTCTTTTCACAAATGCCCCGGGGGTGAATGGCGCTTGCGCCAGAGGGGGCAGGCCCCCTGCCGAGGCGAAGCCG
>JALXER010000357.1 GCA_027069385.1 Paracoccaceae bacterium | reverse complement strand
CAAGGGGTCGGGCGGGCCACCACCAACGCGGTTGTGTCGGCCTCTATCCTGATCCTTGCCTCCAACTATCTGCTGACCGAACTGTTGTTCCCGTCATGAGCATTACCCTGAAAAACCTGCACAAGGCCTTTGGCAACAATCGCGTGTTGCAAGGGGCCAGCCTGTCGGTCGATACCGGCAAATCGCTGGTGATTATCGGCGGGTCGGGCACCGGCAAATCGGTGCTGCTGAAATGCATTCTGGGCATTGTCGAGCCGGATAGCGGCGAAATCCTGCAAGACGGCGCCCCGTTGGAGCGCGCCGCGTTCCTGTCGGATTTCGGCATGCTGTTTCAGGGCGGTGCGCTGTTTGACAGCCTGCCGGTCTGGCAGAATGTCGCGTTCCGGCTGCGGCAGGGGCGCGACCGGCTGTCACGAAAACAGGCGCAGGAACTGGCCGTTGAAAAGCTGCGGCGCGTCGGGCTGAAACCCGAAACCGCGTTTTTGCATCCGGCCGAGCTGTCGGGGGGGATGCAAAAACGTGTCGGGCTGGCCCGCGCCATTGCCACCGACCCCGGCATCATCTTTTTTGATGAACCGACCACCGGCCTTGACCCGATCATGTCGGGCGTGATCAACCAGTTGATCCGCGAAATCGTGGTAGACCTCGGGGCGACCACCATCACCATCACCCACGACATGAGCAGCGTGCGCACCATCGCCGATACCGTCGCCATGCTGCATGACGGCATTATCCGCTGGCAAGGTCCGGTAACGGATATCGACAATTCGAACGACCCCTATCTTGACCAGTTCATCCATGGCCGCGCCGATGGCCCCATAGAAGGAGTCCGGTAGGGTGCGTGGCCCTCACGCATCTTCCAAAGTGATGATACTGAAATACCTTAACCTTTCGCTGTTTGTGCTGTTCCCGATTGCCTGGTTCGCCCCGATGGCCCGCGCGGGGATCCTGCCGTGGTTTTTTGATCTGGAGGAGTTGTCGGTCATTTCGTCGCTCGGCTCTCTTTGGGAAACCGATATCATGCTGGCGCTGCTGGTGGCGTTTTTCGCCCTGTTTGCGCCGATGTTCAAAACCATGATGCTGGCGGCGATGCATTTTGGCCTGCTGGGGGGCAATATGCTCGGGGGGGTGGGGGGGCGGGGGAGGCTGGCCAGGGGCGAGGTGTGTCTGATGGCGCTGGATGCCGGGTCGGCCAAGGGGGTTGGCGTGGGCACCATCGAAACCGGCTGGGGGATTTATCTGTTTACTTTTTGCGTCATGCTGTCGATGCTGATTACCGAGATTACCAAAAGGCAAATGGCGGACCATTGATGGATATCTATCTGATCAATCTGGACAAACGCCCCGACCGGCTGGCGGCTATGCAATCGCAACTGGCCGCGCAGGGGCTGGATTTCACCCGTATTGCTGCGGTGGATGGCACCGGCAAGGCCGAAATCGGCTATCCCGATGATCTGCCCGGTATGACCAAGCCCGAGTACGCCTGCTATCTAAGCCACCTTTTGGCCTATCGCGCCCTGATCGAAAGCGGCGAACCCCGCGCCCTTGTGCTCGAAGACGATATGATTCTGTCGGCGGATTTTGCGAAATGGCTGGAAACGCCCGAATTCTACGGCGATCAGAATTCGATCACCCGTCTGGAAATTCCGTTTGACTGCTGCCGCGACCGACCAATTCGCCTGCGTCGCCGACCCGCGGCAAAGGCGAAAGGGTGCACGGTGGAACGGGTCGCGGGGCCGGTTGAATGCACCGGCACCTATGTCATTTCGCGCGATGTGGCGGCGCGGGTAGTGAAAGAACACCCGACGCCCGAAATGGCCATCGATGTGCTGTTACTGGTAAACCGCCTCGGCGAGCCAAAGATCGAGGTGCTGCAACTGGACCCGCCAAAGGCAATCCAGAACCGCTTTTTGCCCCGTTTCGCCCGAACCGACGCCGCCCATAGCGATCTGGAGGGGCTTCGCGGGAATCGCTTTCAGGCGACGTATTCCCTGCCCTATCTGTCGCCGCATATGCAGCGCATATTGCACCAAGGCTGGCGAAATTTTCGCTATAACGCCCGCGCGATTTCCCGATATGCCGTCGGGTTTTTCTTTAAGGACAAGCTGTTGAAATTCGATGATCGCGGGCTGGACGGAGCGCAGAACTAACCATGGCCAAGTCAAAAACCACCTTTACCTGTTCGGCCTGCGGGGCGACGCATAAAAAATGGGCCGGACGCTGCGAAAGCTGCGGCGAGTGGAATACGGTGGTTGAAGAAGCCGCGCTAAGCACCGGACCGGCCAGCAAAAGCCTCGGGGTGGGCAAGGGCCGCAAAGTGGAACTGTCGGACCTGTCGCAGGTCGATGCGCCATTGCCGCGCGTGGTTTCACGGGTGATCGAATTCGATCGGGTGCTGGGCGGGGGCATGGTGCCGGCCTCGGCGATACTGGTGGGCGGCGATCCGGGGATCGGCAAATCGACGCTGCTATTGCAGGCCGCCGCCGCCTTTGCGCGGGCCGGACAAAAGGTGATCTATGTTTCCGGAGAAGAAAGCGCCGCGCAAATCCGCATGCGGGCGCGTCGGCTAGGGGCGGCGGAAACGCCGGTCAGGCTGGCCACCGAAACCAACCTGCGCGATATCCTGACCACGCTGGATGCCGAACGTCCGGCGCTGGCCATCATCGATTCGATCCAGACCATGTGGGCCGACCATGTGGACAGCGCCCCCGGCTCGGTCAGTCAGGTGCGGGCCTGTGCGCATGAATTGACCAGCTTTGCCAAATCGCGCGGCGTTAGCGTGGTGCTGGTCGGGCATGTCACCAAGGAAGGCCAGATTGCCGGCCCGCGCGTGGTTGAACACATGGTCGATACGGTGTTGTATTTCGAGGGCGAGCGTGGCCACCAGTTCCGCATACTGCGCGCGGTCAAAAACCGCTTTGGTCCAGCCGACGAAATCGGCGTGTTCGAGATGACCGGCAAGGGGCTGGCGCAGGTGACCAACCCCTCGGCGCTGTTCCTGTCGGAGCGCGACAACCCCGCCCCGGGCGCGGTGGTGTTCGCGGGCATAGAGGGCACCCGACCGGTACTGGTCGAAATTCAGGCGCTGGTCGCCAAGTCGCCACTGGCCACCCCGCGCCGCACTGTGGTGGGCTGGGATAGCGGGCGGCTGGCGATGATTCTGGCGGTGCTGGATGCGCGCTGCGGAGTGTCTTTTGGTGGCATGGATGTTTACCTGAACATCGCGGGTGGCATGCGCATTTCCGAACCCGCCGCCGATCTGGCAGTAGCGGCAGCGCTGATCTCGGCGCGACAAGACCACGCCCTGCCCCGCGATTCGGTTGTT
>JALXER010000356.1 GCA_027069385.1 Paracoccaceae bacterium | reverse complement strand
CTCGTCGAATTCGACGTTAATCTCCAACCCGCGCACCGCCGTAGACAGCACCTCGTCGGCCATGCGCCGCACGATCGGGCGAGTCCAGACCCGGGCGATGCCCTCTAGCTGTTTGGCAAGGGTTTTGTCGCCAAGCGGGCCATAGATCCCCAGCAACTCGCGCAGCGCCGCCGCCGGTTCGCCGCGATCGGTTTCGGAAATCGACAGATAGTTGAGCGATAGATGCGAGATCAGCCGCCAGGCGCTGTCGCCCTCGACCGCCAGACTGGCACGCGGGCGGGTGATCGGGGTCAAGGCCCGCACCGAGGAAACCGGCCCGCCGTCGGGCAGGTCAAAATCGGTTTTGCCCTTACCGGTGGTCAGCAGCATCGGCAGGTCGCGATTGGTGCAAAGCGCCTTGATGGCCAACTGTTCCACCCCCTCGCCATAGGGGGCCTGCATCTGGTCCACCATGTTGATAAACGTATCCGCCCCCAGATAAGAGGTGCGGCTGCCCTTGAGCCGCTGACGTTCGGAGCGTTGATGCATCCGGCGGCGCAGGGTGTAATAGGCGGTATAGGATTCACCGGCGGCGGTATAATCATCCGCTGAATAGAACGGCATGAAATCCACGTCATCCTGCCCCTCGGCGCTGATCCCGATGACAGAATTCACCTGATAAATCTCGAAGTCCAGCGGCGCGGTACGGTCGGGAACGATCTGGTAATCCACATCGCGTCCGGTAACATGCACGCGGTCGCAGCGTTTTTGAAACAGGTTGACGGCGGGCGTGGCGAACAGATCAAACGATTCAGGCGCAAGGCTTGGCTTCAACTCGGGCAGCGATTGCGAGGTCAGGATAAAGATATCCACCGAATGGTCGCCCTTGACCTGCTGCAAGATCGGTTTCAGCCCGCCGATGCGGGTAAAAAAGAACCGGTTGGGCAGGGTGTAGTATTCCTGCAATAACCGATAGCCGTCAAAGCTCTGGCCCGGAAAGGGCAGCATGGCCTGTTCAGGGTCAAATCCGGTTTCGCTGATCGTGTTGAACCGGTGTACATAGGTCCAGTCGGCCCGCTTGTCGGTAGAGCGTCCGGCAACTGCAATCCCGTCATTGGCGATGTGTTCGAACAGCTTCCAGGGCTGCCAGCCGGTGCCGTTCATATATAGTGTCAGTTCATCCAGTTTCAGGTCGGAAAGTCTGGCCCCGTCGATGCCCTTCAGGCGCAACCGGATGGCCGCCTTGGCCTTGCGGTTTTCCCCCACACCGGCGGCGACGACCTCGCCGCGCCCGTCCAGGTACTCGACCTCCTCTATCTCTATGGGCCAAAGGGTCACGTCGTGACTGGTTTTGAACACGCAGGCCGTGGTATCGCCGTCGCGTAGCGGAGAGCGCAGTTCGGTACCCCGTTTCAGCGTGAACCCGTCATTCATACTGCCCTGTTTGGGGTCGGGGGTGAATTGCGCGATAAAGGTTGACGGGGTCGGGGCCAGATAGTGCGGATAGACGATTTCAAGCAGATGCTGGGTCAGCACCGGATATTGCAGATCAAGTTCAAGCTGGACCCGCGCCGCCAGAAAGGCGAATCCTTCCATCATCCGCTCGACATAAGGGTCCTTGATTTCGACCCCGTCCATGCCCAGGCGGCCGGCAATCTTGGGATAGGATTCAGCAAATTCCTCGCCCATTTCATGCATAAAGGCGAGTTCTTCCTCGTATTTCTTGAGGATGCGTGTGTCCATATCCTACCCTTTGCTCACCCGCATTTCGCCCGAAGCCAGATCCAGCTCGGTGCGCAAGTATACCTCTACGGGGACGGGTTGCGCCCACAAATCGGCCTGAATATTAAAGAAAATCTGCGATTTCATCGAATCCTCGACGTTGGACAGGGTCACGCTAAGGCTGCCCGGAATGATGCGCGGTTCGAATTGCTCGATCGCCTTGTGGATCATCCGTTCCAGCTCGAAGCCGCGCGACTCGGCGGCGCGCTTGCCGGAAATGTCGGTAATGCCATAATTCAACGTTGACTTGGCCGCATTGGGAAACTCGTCAGTGCCGATGTCGCCTTCATGGTTGACGGTGTTCAGCAGCCAGCCCAGATCGCGCAAAACAATTTCGCGCAAGCGCCGGATATCGATAATCCGGTCATGAATGGAATCCTGTAATTCGGTAGGGGCGAAATCGGTCAACCGGTCCAGCAGCGAGGGTTGCAACCGTTCATTTTCGCCCGGATCAGCCATCAGAGGCGCCCAAAGCATCGGGGTTGTCATCCAGTACGATTTCGCGAATATCCATCAGGGCCAGATCGCCCTGATCGGTGGTCAACAGGCGTTGCCCCGTGCCGGTATAGGTCTCGTCGCCCAGATCCTGCCAGTTGGTGATATTGGCCAGCTTTTCGGCGTCATTGGCCGGATCGGGATAGCGGGTCGGCACGAACCCCACCACCTGCCCGCCATTTTGCCACGTCACCTGTACCGGCGTCCACACCCGGTCGCGCAGGTCGACGGGTTCCTCGAAATTCAGCTTTTTGATCGTGGTAAACGGCACCCAGTAATAGTTGCCGTTCATGACCAGTTCCAGCACCGGCCCAAGGCGCATATCCGCATCGGCAATCCACGCAAACGCCTGCCCGTCAACCTGACCGGCAAGCGCCGGGGCCTGATCGAATGCCTGCGCGCGCAACCGCGCTGCCGCTGCTGTATCGCCGCGGTTCAGCGGTTCAAGCGCCTGAATCAAAAGGGCCATCCAGTCTTGCGGCTTGCCAAATATCATCGGGGCCTTTTCACCTTTGAAAACCTTTTCGCGTACCAGTTCGCAGATGATTGCCTCGCGATAGCTTTGGGCCATTTGCAGGTTTTCAGGGTCAAGCTCGGCACAGACCTTCAACTGGGTAATGGCGCGTTTCCACTCGCCCAGAACACACAATAACTGAAACAGGAACACCCGCAGTTTTGCGTCGGACGGGTTGGCGCGGACCTGCTCGGTCAACGCAGACAGCGTTTCACCCAGATTTCCGGTTTTCAGGCTTTCTTCGGCAGACATGTTTGACCCTTCTCAACAGCCCCGACCGGCCCGGAGCCGTAAAGCACCGGACCGATCCTGTTGTCTAGCATAGCACCTATCCGGCCTAGACCTGATAAAAGGCCACGTTTTTGATCCGGCTCCATTCGGCCTTTTTGGCGTTTTTGGTCAGCATCGTGCCATCCACATCCTGCGGGATGTATTCAACCCGCATCGCGCCATAAACCAGCGTAATAGATTCCTCGCAAACATCGTCGCCGTCGGCACCGGTCCATTCCATATCCTGCACCATCACATGCAGGAACATGAACTTCATAAAGGTTGCCCCCGAAGCCGTGGTTGACCCGCCCGAACGGCGCAATTCCACAACGGCTTCCTTGAAGTGCTTGCCCACCACCAGTTGCTGGAACAGGCCCGGCGAACCGATATCGGTTTTCTTGGTGATCGAAAATTCCTTGAAGGTCGCCTTACCGGCACCGCCACCTGTGGACATCGAACCGATATTGATGTTGTTTTCCGCACCGATTGAAAAGCTGAGCAATTCAAACGCCTTCTTTTTGGAAAATTCGTTATCCTGGGTTTCGCCCGGAACCTTGGAATTGTCCTGCGGGTCGGTGAAATAGAAAAATGCGTCAAAAGCCATGAGTATCTCCTAAGGTTACATGGTGTCTCTTATTTGAGTCGTGCCCGGGCGGGGCACCCCCCGCCAAAGCGATGTTTAGATCATCAGGTTTTCTCGGAGGGCAGTTTCGATACCAATCGTAACGATACTGACAGCCCTTCAAGCTGATAATGCGGGCGAAGGAAAAACTTCGAGGAGTAATAACCGGGGTTTCCCTCGACCTCCTCGACGACCACCTCGGCGGCGGCCAACGGTTTTTGTGCCTTTACCTCTTCCGGCGAAATGTCGGCGTTAAAGTCTACATAGTTGTTGATCCATTCCTGCAGCCACGATTCCATGTCTGCGCGTTCTTTAAATGATCCAATCTTGTCTCTTACAATACACTTGAGATAGTGAGCGAAGCGGCAAGTTGCAAATAAATAGGGCAATTTTGCGCCAAGATTTGCGTTTGCTGTGGCATCCGGATCATCATATTCCGCCGGTTTGTGAAGGCTGTGTGCGCCGATAAAGGCAGCAAAATCAGTGTTCTTACGATGCACCAGCGGCATCAGGCCATTGCGGTCCAACTCGGCCTCGCGACGGTCGGAAATCGCGATTTCGGTGGGGCATTTCATGTCAACGCCACCGTCATCCGAGGGGAAAGTATGGGTTGGCAGGCTTTCCACCGCGCCACCGGATTCAACCCCGCGAATACGGGTGCACCAGCCATACATCTTGAACGAACGGGTGATGTTGGTGGCCATGCCATAGGCCGCGTTTACCCACGAATACTTGTCGCTGCTGGCACCGGTGGTATCCTCCTCAAAGGCGAAATCCTCTACCGGGTCGGTCTTGGCGCCATAAGGCAACCGGCCAAGAAAGCGCGGCATGGCCAGCCCCAGATACTGGCTGTCAACGCTTTCACGCAGGCTGCGCCAGGCGGCATATTCGGGGGTCGAAAAGATTTTGGTCAGGTCGCGCGGGTTGGCCAGCTCGCCCCAGCTGTCCATTTGCATCAGCGAGGGTTCGGCACCGGTCAGGAACGGCGCGTGCGCCGAAGCGGCAATCTTGGCCATCTCGCCCAATAGTTCCACATCAGGCGGGGAATGGTCGAAATGATAATCCCCCACAAGGCTGCCATAGGGTTCGCCGCCGAACTGGCCGAACTCTTCCTCGTAGATCTTCTTGAAGATCGGCGACTGGTCCCATGCGGTGCCTTTGAACTTGCGCAGGGTCTTGGACAAATCCTTTTTGGAAATGTTCATCACCTTGATTTTCAGCTGCTCGTCGGTCTCTGTGTTGTTGACCAGATAGGACAGGCCGCGCCACGAACTTTCCAGCTTCTGGAAATCGGGGTGATGGATAATTTCGTTAACCTGCTCGGTCAGGGTTTTGTCGATCTCGGCAATAATGCTTTCGATGGTACGCAGCGAATCGTCCGAGACCAGCGCGGTATTGGCCAGCGCCTGTTCGGCCAGCGTTTTAACCGCTTCCTCTACTGCTGTTTTGGCGGTGTCGGATTTGGGCCGGAATTCCTTTTGCAACAGGTTGGCGAATTCGTCATTGGCAAAAATGGTTTCGCCACCGGATGCCTGTTTTTCAGCTTCAGCCATTATTCGGCCTCCCCTTCTTCATCATCGGATTTGGGTTTTGGCGTGGATGCCAGCGCCTTGAGCAAGCTCGGGTCCTGGGTGATTTTGGTCAACAGATCCTCAGCCCCGGTTTTCCCGTCCATATAGGTCATCAGGTTGGAAAGCTGGGTGCGCGCGTCCAGCAGCTTGCGCAGCGGTTCCACCTTGGCGGCAATCGCGGCGGGGCTGAAATCATCCATTGATTCAAAGGTGATATCCACGGCCATGTTGCCTTCGCCGGTCAGGGTGTTGGGCACCTTGAAAGCCACGCGGGGCTTCATGGATTTCATCCGGCTGTCAAAATTGTCAATGTCGATTTCCAGAAACTTGCGGTCTGCCACGGCAGGCAGCGGCTCTTCGGATTTGCCGGACAGGTCCGACATGACCCCCATCACGAACGGAAGTTGCATTTTCTTCTGGGCGCCATAAATTTCTACATCATATTCAATCTGGACCCTTGGAGCCCGGTTCCTTGCAATAAACTTTTGACTGCTTGCCATTGTGGTGTTTCCTTCCATTAATCTTTTTTACCCGTGTTCGGGCGCTAGTATCCGTTATCCCCTTCCAGACCGCCGATGGTGGTCACCTGATCGTACCCCGCCGTGGCCATATCCTTGATAATGTCGACAAAATCCGCCCCGACCAGACGCCGCGCCCGTTTAAGCAAAACCGGCACCGGGCTGGAGGGCTCGACGCGGGCGTAATACTCGCAAATCCGGTCGATCATACGGGTGACATCGTCGTTGGAGTTTATCGCCCCGCCCCCCGAAGCCCCCTGCGGCGCGGCCTGCGGGGCCGCAGCACCGTCGGTTTCGGGCGCATCCGGCGCGTCGCTCCCTTCCTCCTCGCCCAGCGCGGCGTTTATGGCCGCCTGCGCCTTGTGGAGCGCACTGTCCAACTCGGTCAAATCCGGCCCGTCCACCCCGACCTTGTCATCAAACACCGCGCCGATATTCTTGACATGTGCGCGTGACTGGCTGATCGCGGCGCGAATGGCGGCGATGTCTTCGGCGTCGGTATCCTGAAATGCCGCCGAAATAGTGGCGCTGTCGGGCGGGTTGTCCATGCCTTCGGGGGCGGGAATCTCGCCATTGGCGATCGATAGATCATAGAGCGAAAACCGCCCCATGACGCGGCTTTGGGTCAGCGGGGCCCGACGCACGGCGCGCAACATCGTGGTGCGCCCGGTCAGCCCCATAACCGCGTTTACCCGCATGGTGGGATCGTTATCATCCTCGGCGTCCAGTTCAGGATGCGCACATTCCCAATAGCTGTTGGCCAACCCGTCCACATAGGCCAGACACCGTTCGAACGCCGGAAAACCGTCGGTGTGCAAACTGGCCTCGGCCAGATAGACCGCCGCGCGAAAATCCTTGCTGCGGCCCAGAATGCCCAGCGCCAGTTTTGCCACACCGGCAAAATCCACCTCCTCGGCGGCAAGGACGGAATCGCCGACCTGCTGTTCCTCGGCGGGGGTGGCGTCGGTAACCATCTGCATAAAGTCCGGATCATACTCCAGATCGTCACCGCAAGGGGTTTCCCCTTCGAGCGGCGCCAGCAGCGTTTCCACATCTATATCCATACATCCCCCAAACTTTTCGATTTGGATTGCACGCGTTAAACCACGTTTCCCCCCACTTTACGCAGAATAATCCCAAGCGGCAATAAATTTTATCCTAAAAATCAGCGGGTTTGGGTTATTTGTCAAGGTAACGACAGTCGGGTTTCGCCCCGTTCGCCCAAAGCGCATTTACTAAACCGGCGAATGCACCTAGATTGGGCGGCAAAGAAATTGGAGCTATCAATGAAATTCGCCTATATTTTTCTTGCGGTTGCGGTGCTTTTGGCTCCGGCGGGGTGGTACGGTGCGCAATGGCTTTTCTGGCAGGGGCGCAGCCTTTCGGACAACCCCGATATGATCGCCATGCAAGAGCGCCTGAACAAGCTGGTGCTGGACCTGAACGACCTGCAACTGGTTGTAGAGCAGCTTTCAAGCACCGGAGTCAGCAACAACACCGACACCATCACCTATTCGGAAAACGCGCCGGTGAACAACCAGTCGGTTGACTATACCCAGATTATCTCGCTGGCCGGACGGCGCGACGTGAACGAGGGGCTGACCAATTCGTCGTCCTCCTATCTGCTGGGCCTGTTTGGCAAACCGCGCGAAGACCTGACCCAGGATTGCCAGCCCATGACCAATCCGGTGCTGAAAGACCTGATCGTCACCGAGGATGTCGGCCCGATCCGCGTAACCATGCTGCGCCCCGCCATCCTGTCGCTCAAGCAGATTTTCAACAATATCCAGCAACGCCAGCCCGACCTTTATGCGCGGATATCCACCGCGGGGTCACTGTGTGTGCGACTGATCCGTGGCTCGACCACCTCTATTTCCAACCACGCTTTCGGGCTGGCGGTTGACCTGAATATTGACGGGCAACTCGACGTGCTGGGCGACGCGCAAACCCAGTTGGGCCTGTCGATTCTGGCCGACTATTTCAGGGCCGAGGGCTGGTACTGGGGCGCAGGTTTCGGGCGCGAGGACTCGATGCATTTTCAGGTCTCGCGCGAAAAAATCGAAACGTGGCGCCGCCTTGGGCAAATCCCCGGCGGCGTCGAATAATCAGATTTGTGCCAGTTGTGCCGAAAGCGCCCGCGCATCGGCAATCGCCGCCTGTAGCGAGGCAAGCCGTTGTGCATCATTTGAGCCACCCGGCGAGGCCGCAACAACCGTGTTGACCCGTGCCAGCAAGGTTTGGTCAACCGTTTTTCCGGCAGCATTCAACTGCGCAATCTTGGCGCTCAGGCTTTGCTGTAATGCAATAAATTCGGCCCGAAGCTGGCTAATCTGCGCCGCCAGTTCCTCGCTTTGCGCGGCTGACTGCTGCTGCTGGGATTGTGTGGCCTGTGCCTGCGCCTGTGCCTGCGCAAGGGCAAACTCGCTATCCGCCACCCGTTGTTCATAGCCGCCACCGGCGATGCCGACCACGCCCGACAAAAACCCGCCATCGGCAGGATCCTCTGAAACCGTACAGGCCGAAAGCCCAAGAGCCAGCGCCGTTCCCATCGTTGCTTTTTTCATCCTGCTGCTCCTATATATTGTTTTCCAGTTCCTGGGCGACTTCGCGCATCTGGCTAACACGGTTGGCCAGTTCATCCAGTTCCCGCTGCATTTTTCCATCCGAATCATCAACCCCGGACCGGCGTCGTGCGCGTTCGAATTCACGATGCCGCTTGGCCGCACCATCGGCGGCGCCGTTCATGTCGCGCAGGTTGGCCCTTGCATCGGCCAGTTCGGCGTTCAGCGCCGCTTGTTCTGCCGTGCCATTGGCAACCGCGCGGCGCAACTGCGCCAGTTCGCGCAACTGCGCATTGACCACGCGGCGCATGACGTCCAGCGTGACGCGGGCTTCGGCATTGGTGCCTTGCAGATCGGCAATCGCGGCAACCAGCCGTGCCTCTTTATCGGCATAGTTCCGTTGCAGATGCGCCACATAAGAGCCGGCCGCCGCCCCGACCGCCGCGCCGATAACCGTTCCACGAACCGTGTTGCCGCCGGTTACGGCACTGATCACCGCGCCGGTTCCCGCACCGATCGCCAAACCTTCCAGAATGGTTTTCTGCATCGCCTGGGACCGGTTATGCAATTCAAGTTCGGTGGCGGTCATCCCGGTGCGCCCGCCGCCATTTCCCGTCCCCGCAGGCACCGGAATCACGCAGCCCCCCAGCCCCAACGTGGCCACCAGTGCCACGGCCAGTAGTTTGCTGTTCATCTTTGCAATAGCCATTTTCTTCAACTTTCGATTTGTTCAACTGTCATTTACTAATCAATCCGCCCACCGCCATGTTAACCGGTTTACCCCCGAAATGCAGCAAAAATCAGCCATTTCCGGGCAGGAAGTCAATCATCCACGCAAAGCTGCCGCGGGTTTCGGGATCAAAAGCCTGCACATGTTTGACAAACAATGCCGCGTTCTGGGCCAGCGTTTGTTCAATCGGATTAAGGCCGTTTCCACGAACCAGCGTTTCCAGCAGGCCCGAATCCACCCGATCGGGAAAGGTGTTCTGGGCCCGGTCAATCAACTGCTGATAATAGTCGCGGGTCTGGTCCAGCCGCGCCATGACCCGATCCAGCGAGCCTTGAATATCGGCAATATCGCGCTGCGCCTGCTCCAGCACCGGTATCGCCGCGTCGTTGGTCTGGGCGATTTCGGCAATTTCCGCCGCTGCGTTGGTGGCAAGGTCCATGGTGCGGCTGATACTGTCGAGCACCGCGATATCCTTGCGAATCTGGCTTGCGGTCGTGGCCCCCAGAAACACCGTCATCCGCGCCGCATCCTGATAGAGACGGTCGGCGCTGGCCTCGTCGGGGTTGGGCAGTTGCACACGGTACAGATCAAAGGCGCTGGCCAGATCGCTGATGGTGATCAGCGTCAGGCCGCGCGATTGCTGGGCAAAGCCGAGCACCTGCAACGCCGCCTTTACCCGTACCGGATCTTCGGCCGCCAGAATTTCGGCGCTGGAGCGCCCCGAGGGTGCCCCCGCCGCCCGGGCCTGCCGGATCATCGCGATGCGATCGCGGGCAAACTGGGTAAACACCCCGTCGGGAAACTGGGCAATATAATCGACAAAGGGTTCGATTTCGGTCTGGGCCGAAATCTCGCGCCATTTCTGCATCTCGACCGCGCTGCCCGCGCCGGCCATGGCCACGCCCAACCGTCCGGCAAAATAGTGTTCGCCCAGCACGGCCTCCTCGACCCAGGGGATTTGCTCGCCGCGGGTTTGCAGGATAACCTGCTGGCGTACCCGCCCGAACATGATGCGCGCATCCAGCCCCGGCGTGGCGATATGATCAATAATCGCGGTGGTAAAAACCGAGTTTTCCCCCTGCCCGTCATAGGCCACATTGCCCGGATCGGTCGCATATGCAATCAACAGCCCCGCCCCGCCAGCAGACCGCGCCAAGCCCTGCGCCGCCTGCCCGCTTTCGACAAACGGGTTGTTGCGGCAGGCATCCAGAATCAGGATCCCGATTTTCGGCGCAGCGCTGGCAAAGGCCTCGCGCACCTGCGTCAGGCTGACCGAGGCATCGGCCAGATTGGCCAGCGTCGTGCCATTGAATTCGCGGGTGATAAAGTGGTTTTCGCCATTGATCTGCACCCCGTGACCGGCAAAAAAGAACACCGCCATATCGGCGTTTTTCGCTGCATCGGCAAAGGCGTCCAGCGCGGCGGTTACTCCGGCACGATCCTGATCAACCACCGGAAATACCTGAAAATCAAGGTCCTCCAGCGCGCGTTGCAGGGCGGCGACATCATTGGCGGGGTTGGCCAGAACCAGCGCGGGGTCATCGTATTGCGCATTGCCCACCAGCAGCGCCACGCGGCCCTGCGCATGGGCCCAGAACGGCGCAAACATCACCACGAAAAGAATCGCAAATCTGACCATTTCCGGCCTCCAAATCTCAAATAAACAAAGTTTATCGAATGATGGTGGGTTTTCCTAGGACAAATCTTCCAACTGAGCGAGGTTCAGCACACCGGTGGGTTCGGCCCCTATGGATTCCTGATAGGCGGCAATCGCGCGCGCGGTGCCGCGCCCGAACAACCCGTCAATAGCGCCGTCATAAAACCCGCGCAATTTCAGTTCGGACTGGATTTGGCGTTTTTCCAGCCGCGACAGGCCGTTCTGGATAACGCGCAGTTCATCCAGGCTCAGTTCG
>JALXER010000355.1 GCA_027069385.1 Paracoccaceae bacterium | reverse complement strand
GAACAAGCCATCGTCGATTTCAAGGATCGATACGTCGAAGGTACCGCCGCCAAGGTCATAGACCGCAACGGTTTTGCCGCCTTCTTTTTCCAGCCCATAGGCCAACGCGGCGGCGGTCGGCTCGTTGATGATGCGCAGCACCTCGAGACCGGCAATTTTACCGGCGTCTTTGGTGGCCTGACGCTGGGCGTCGTTGAAATAGGCCGGCACGGTAATCACAGCCTGGGTAACGGTTTCACCCAGATAGGATTCGGCGGTCTCTTTCATTTTTTGCAGGATAAAGCCCGAAATCTGGCTGGGGCTGTATTTTTCGCCCTTGGCTTCGACCCACGCATCGCCATTGGGGCCTTTGATGATCTTGTAGGGCACCATATCCTTGTCTTTGGAGACCATCGGATCGTCGGCCGGACGGCCGATCAGGCGTTTGATGGCAAACAGGGTGTCGGCGGGGTTGGTAACGGCCTGCCGTTTGGCAGCCTGCCCGACAAGGCGTTCCTCGTCGGTAAAGCCGACGATCGAGGGGGTCGTGCGCGCCCCTTCGGAGTTTTCGATAACTTTTGGTTGTGCACCATCCATGATGGCCACGCAGGAGTTCGTAGTCCCGAGGTCAATTCCGATAACTTTTGACATGTCTTTAGTCCTTTCATTCGGCAATTAGAGGCGCGGTCCGGCAAACCAGCCCCGGCGCCCCATCCCATACTTGTTGAAGGGTATATAGGGTCAGCAACTGGACGCTGCAACCGTTTGAAACGCCTGTTTTTGATGTTTTTGACAGAATTTTTCCAAAGGTATTCCGATTGCGAATGAATCCGGTGCCCTGGCTATTCGCGCAACCGGCAGCAACCGGTTAAAAATGCATGTTCGCTGCTGGAAAAGATCAGTGAAACCGTCATATCGCCCTGCGGTTCCGAGTCGGGCGTCGTGCAGGCCTCGTGCCGGATAATCCCCGAGAGCGACGCGGCCTGACCCTGCGCAATAAAAACCCGGTTGTGCGTATCCTGCCCGGATGGCTGGTCGGTCCAGCGGGTTGCCAGCGCGGCTTGCACCGGCTCGTCACTACGGGCGAATGCCGCCTGATTGCCAAACAGGTCCAGCGACCAGTACGGCTCGTCACCGGAACAGAAAATCGATTGCGGCTCGCCAAAAGTTTGTGCGGCGGTCATGCGGGTCGGCTCGAGAAAGCGCAGATATACCCAGCCCACCACACCCATTTGCGAAACCTGCCCCCATTTCTCGTCATCGCTAAGGGCCAGAATTTCAATGCGTTTGGCATCATAGGCCAGCCCACCAAGGATATCTGATTCGGAAGAAGGGGTCGCGCGGATGTTCAGCACATCGTCGCTGGCCACGTCGGTTACATCAAACAATGTCGCAGGCACCTGTCCCGCCGCAACGGAGAAAGGAAACAAGATCAAAAACACCAACACTCGAAACATCGCCAACACCCTGCAATCGTAATAAAGCACTTTAAACTTGGTTCGTGGCCGCGCCGGTTTTATATGGCATTTTTTGACAATTGTAAATGTCGTGCCGGAGACTTTCACGCCGATTTCACGTTAACCAAACTACACCAGATCAGCCGTGTTTACTGCGGCTCAGGTTTTTGCGCGCCCAGAATTCACCCATCAAGCCCAGCACCAGCACAACCAGCGTGACATAGATCGGGTAATAGATATTGCTGACCTCGCGGTTATAATTGACAAAAGCAGCCAGCCGCGCCTGATCGATACAGTGGAAAAGCGGGTTCCAGTCGAACCAGTGGGTCAGGGTTGCGGGCATATATGCGGCAGGCATAAATTTGCCGCTGGTGACCATCTGGGCACGTTGATAAATTTTTGAAATAGCCTTGACCAGTGACGGGGCCAGCGGTTTGAGCAGCATAAACCCGAACCCGATAGCCAGCCCGCTGGACCAGGCCAGAAAGAACGGCAGAATCAGCCCCGCGGGATTCGCCACCTCCATCGGGCCATTAATGACTGTCGCGCCGGCGAAAACGATAATAATCGCGATGATACGCAAATAAAGGTCGGCAAAAGTACTGGCCAGAATGGACAGGATCACCGACATCGGCGCATGCTGCATGATCGGCGACACCGCCGTGCCCGCGCCCATAACCGAACTGATCGCACCCATATGCGTTAACATCAGAAAAATACCGCTAAGCAGAAACAGCACAAAATCGCCCCGAATCGCCACGTTCCGGCCCATCACGGTAAACAGCGCATAAAAGATCAGGAAAAAGATCAGTATCTGCGATACTTCTTTCAGTAACCCCAGCGTGGCGCTGCCGCTTTGGGTGCGCACCTCTCGCACGATGGAATGGTAAACCAGTTCCAGAAACGCGATCGCAGCGAAGAACAGGGACTTGTTTTGGTTTTCAGCTTGCATGGCTTCCAGAAAGCAAAGGTAAAACGGCCGGTATGGCGCAAATAGCAGCTTGCCGTTAACAGGTTCATAAGTCCATAACATAATATTGAAAGCAATCGCAACGGAGCACCCCATGTCTGAGAATCAAAAAATTGTTAAGGTCATTCGCGAACTGGCGCTGGAAGCCGGGGCCAAGATCATGCAGGTCTATGGCAAGGATGATTTCAACGTGCGCTCCAAATCCGACGATTCCCCCGTGACCGAGGCCGACGAGGCCGCCGATCTGATCATCTCGGACGGGTTGCGCGCTGCCTTTCCCGATATCGCCCTTGTGACCGAGGAACAGTCCGACAGCCATGGCGTGGTGGCAGACCGCTTTCTGATCGTTGACCCGCTGGACGGCACCAAGGAATTTATCCACCGGCGCGGCGATTTTACCGTCAACATCGCGCTGGTCGAAAACGGGGTGCCGGTGCTGGGCGTGGTTTATGCGCCGGCCAAGGAGCGGCTGTTTTACACCGATGCAACCGGCCAAAGCGTCGAGGAAAACCTGACCGATGGCAGCATTTCCCCGATCCGTGTCAACACCCCCGACGAAAGCGCGCTGACGGTCGTCGCCTCCAAATCGCACCGCGATCAGGCCACCGACGACTACATCGCCAAGTACAAGGTGGGCGATTTCCGTTCGGCCGGATCCTCGCTGAAATTCTGCCTTGTGGCCACCGGCGAGGCAGATCTGTACCCGCGCGTCGGGCGCACGATGGAGTGGGACACCGCGGCGGGCCATGCGGTGCTGCTCGGGGCGGGCGGGCAGGTGGTGCGGTTCGACAACCACCAGCCGCTGACCTATGGCAAACCGACTTACGAAAACCCGTTCTTTATCGCCTATGCGCCGGGAATTTCACTGCAAGAGGCATAGAACATGGAGGCCAGCGTCATCATTGTCAGCCACAGCCGCCCGGTTGAGCTGAAACAGATGCTGGCCTG
>JALXER010000354.1 GCA_027069385.1 Paracoccaceae bacterium | reverse complement strand
GGTATTTTTCGACCACCAACGGCGCGATTACGCAAGACATCGTACTTCAGTACCTGGAAAATCATATCCAAAATCCTACCGGCGCAAGCCGGTAGTGGTTTAGTACCCCAAACCAATTAATTACCCCCGCTAGACGGACCAATTTTTCGTTTGGCATGCTCCCCATAGTTTTAACCTATGTGGAGCAACGCTATGCAAGAACACTTAAATGATGATCGCCTGTTGAGCAGGAGCGAGGTGCATACCACCTTTGGCCTGAGCCAGCGGTATTTGGAAGTTGCCGCCGTAAAAGGTGACGGGCCACCAATGATAAAAATCGGCCGTTCTGTTCGCTACCGCGTTGCCGATCTGCGCCAATGGATCGACGCGCAGCGTGTTGGCTCCACCTCTCAGGGGGTGGCGTGATGGGCGGTGAAACACAAGGACAGATCACCCACCGCCGTACCGTTGAATCGCTTGCCGCTCAAATTGCCGGGCTGGGCTATATGACCATGCAATCTCTTCAAGGGTTGCCCTTCAAAGAAGATAAGGGCGGAATTTGGCGGGTGCGGGCCGAGACTTTGGGCCTTGCCTTCCAGGCTTATTGCCTTGGAATTTGCCGCCAGATGGAAACAGAAAGTGAGCATATAGACGGTGGTTTGGCGTCTGTGCACTTTCAGCTTGGCGCAATCGGTAATTATGCCATTGAGCACCTGAAGTCACTTCAAATCCAGATGCAAGGCGGCTCGGATAACCAGCGGCTTTTTGTGAGCCAAACGGCTATTGCCATTCAAGACACTTGCGATTCAATCGCTGCGCAAATCGGGCAGGAGGGCAAAGGCGATGAATGAAGCCCAAACCCTCACCCTTGCCCTTCATGGTGTTTGGCGCGGCTCGGGCGGGAACGCCCCTTGCCCTATCTGCCAGACCGAGGGGCGGCGGGATCAGAATGCAGTATCCATAACGTGGCAAAACGGGCGGCTGCTTGTGTGCTGCCAAAAAAGCGGTTGCGCGGTGTTCCCTTACCTGCAAGCCCAAGGCTTTATCGAAGGCCGAGGGCAACAGGCGGCACCGCCTGACCCTGCCGAGGCGGCGCGGCGCAGGCAGCAAGAGCACCAAAAGCAGGCCCAGCGCCTCGCCATGTGCAAGGGGATATTCAACGAGGCTCGCACCTGCGAAGGCACCATAGCGGAAACCTATCTGGCCGAGGTGCGCGGGATTGAAGGGCTGCGCTTTGGCAAGATCAAAAACACCCTTCGCTTTCATGGTAATCTTTTGCATAGCCCGAGCGGCAAGCACATGCCCGCCATAATCGCCCAGATACGCGGACCCAATGGGCGGGCGCTCGGGATACACCGCACCTATCTGCGCCCTGACGGGTCCGGCAAGGCCGATGTAACCCCCAATAAAATGATGCTCGGGCCGAGTGCTGGCGGCGCGGTGCGCTTTGGCCCTGACGGTCCCATCATTGCCTTGGCCGAGGGCATTGAAACCGCCCTTTCCGTGGCGCGCGCTTCCCGCCTGACCGTATGGGCCACCTTGAGCACCAGCGGGCTAAAGGGCTTGATGCTGCCCCCGCCACCCGTGGCCGAGGTGGTGATAATCTGCGCCGATAACGATGAAGCCGGACTTAGCGCCGCCGAGTCTAAGGCTGGGCAGCTTGAAGCCGAGGGCCGCGTGGTCTCGATCATTCACCCGCCCAACGCGGGCGATGATTTTAATGACGTATTGCGGGGCAAAAAATGAGCGGTGAAAAACAGATAGAGGCGCAGGTGAAAGGCGCGGTTAAAAAGGCCAAAGCAAAAAAGGGCGCGGGCGCTGGGCAAGGCAAACCCGCCACCCGCAAACCGTCCAAGGCTTTCCCTTTCAAGGTTGATGAAAGCGGGCTTTGGCGGCAAGTAACCTATGATAAAGCAGACGGCACCACGGGCAAAAAATGGCAACGCTTTGGCTCGGAGTTGCACGTTTTGGCCTTCACCCGAAACGAGGAAGGCGAGGGCTGGGGCCGCTGGCTTGAGATTGTAGACCGTGACGGCACGCGCCACCTTTGGAACATGCCCAGCGCCCTGCTAATGGGCACGGGTGAGGCGCTGCGCAATGAGTTGGCCGATTTTGGCTTTGAACTGGCCACGGGGCGCGAATCACGCAACTGGTTGCTGGAATATCTGGCCAGTGCCGAGCCAGAGCAAAAGGTGCGCTCGGCTTCCCGCATTGGCTGGCATGGCAACACTTTTGTTTTCCCCGATGAAGCCATAGGCCCCAGCGCCGATTCGGAGCTGGTGATTTTGCAAAACGGGGAGCGGCAAGATCATGCCTTTAACGTGGCTGGTACCCTGCCGGAATGGCAAGCCGAGGTGGCCGCTAAGGCGGTGGCCTGCGCGGTTACGTGCGCCAATGGCGGGCCACAGATAACGCGCTGGAAAGCGTGGCCGAGCTTTCCTGTGATGCGTTGCTTGCGCTCGATGAGCTGGCCCAGATTGACCCGAAGGCGGCGGGGCAAGTGGCCTATATGCTGGCCAATGGAAAGGGCAAGGCCCGCGCTGGGCGTGAAGGGCAGGCGCGCAAAAGCAAAGAATGGCGGGTGTTGTTTCTCTCGAATGGCGAAATTGGGCTGGCTGACAAGATCAAGGAAGGCGGGCAGCGCATGGCGGCGGGCATGGGGGTGCGGGTGATTGACATACGGGCCGATGCTGGCGCAGAAATGGGGTTGTTTGAGGATACTCACGGGGCCGCAGACCCGGCCAGCTTTGCCCAAGACCTTAGCCTTGCGATAGGCAAATACTACGGCACGGCAGCGCGGGCATGGGTAAAAGTACTTGCAAGCGATTCTGAGGCTGCCCGCACCCAAATTGCCAAACTGCGCAGCCAGTTTGTTAAATCCGAAGTGCCAAACGGATCCGATGGGCAGGTTAGCCGCGTGGCAGATCGCTTTGCCCTAATAGCAGCGGCGGGGGAACTGGCCACGGCTGAGGGAGTAACCGGCTGGGAAACCGGTGAGGCCGTTCTAGCCGCCCAACGCTGTTTCAAGGATTGGTTGCGCGAACGCGGCGGCATTGGTTCCAGCGAAGTAGCCGATGCCAAACAGCGCATTGATGAAGCTAATACAATTGGGTGGTTCTGCCAATTTCCAGCGCTGGAAGTGGAGCAACTCGGACCGCATACAGGTGCCCAACCGGCAAGGCTTTCTTAAGATTGAGGGGAACGCTGATATTGAGGAGGTGGAATATACCTATTTCTTTCTGCCCGAACCGCTCAAAACCCTGCTGAATGGTTTGGATTTCCGCTCTGTCATCGCTGGGCTGGTTGAAATCGGGGTGATTGTTGAATACGCGAATAAGCCCAGCAAGGTTTACCGGGTGCCAACGCTGGGCGGCACTCAGCGGCTTTATGAAATTAATATGGAAGCGCTGGGAAAGGGTTTCCCCGATGGCTTCTAAGATCGACTGGGAAGCGCTGGGCGGGGTGTATGCCAATTCTGCGCTCAACGCCCAGCGCGTTAGTTACAAAGAAGCAGCGGCGCACCATTTTGCCGCTTTGAATGCATGGGATGCCGCCGAGGAGCGGGCGGCGATTCAGGAATATGACGGGGGCTTGTGCCGCGCCAAGGCCGAGGCGCTGGCCTTGGCTGGGGTGAAAGGCGTGTGTTGGTGGCGTGGGATAGTATAAGGCCCCGCGCGGCCATTTAGAGCCGGTGCGGGGCCTGCCTCACAATGAGGTCTTGCAAACCCGATAAACGGGAACAATCAAGCTATCGGGCTTTTGTCACTTACCAATTCCAAGAGCCGAAAAAAGAACCGCAATCCCAATCATGCCGGCAACGATAACGACAACCATGATAACTGCTGTATCCCTGTCGTCTTCGTGAACGCTCACCCGCCCACCGCATTTAGGGCATGGGCGCGACACGTTTTCTATGTTTCGCCTTGTGGTCCAGCCGCAAGTCTCACATTGGCTCTTGATGCTCACGATTCGGCCCCTCGTTTTTTCAAGGCCACCCCAGCGCCCAGCGCGGTTTCGCCAGTGTCAAGAAACTGGATGCCTTGGGCTTCAAGGGCTAGCTGCACATGCTGCACGGTCGATTGTTTGCCTGCGCCTTTGTCCAGCTTGTTCAGGGTATTTCGGTGTAGCCCAGTAATTTCGGCAATATCTGGGTTGCTTAATCCTAGTGCGGCCTTGGCCATTTTGAATTGTTCCGGTGTCATTTGATTTCCTTTGTGTGCTGTTAGCACAAATAATATGTTGACAGCATGTATTTATAGCACTATAAATATGCTATCAGCACACAAGGAATAAAGCAATGACCTACAATCGCAGCAAAATAATGAAACAGGCTTGGAGCCAAGCCAAAGCCGCAATCGCCAGCCCCGGATATGCTCGCCACCAGCTATGCGAACTGTTCGCCCAATTTCTGCGCATGGCGTGGGCCGTGGCTAAAAAGGCCGCACGGTTTGCCAAAATGACCGCTGAGGAAATCGGTTATTTGATCCTTAGCTTGGAGTGCAAAGATCGCCTCAACCATTCTGATTTTCAAGAGCTCAGCGAACTGCGCTCTTTTCAATGCACCGCTCGGGATCGTGAAACCATCGCGGCCAAGCTGGCTGCATGATGATTGATTTTTCCAAAGATGTAGATGCTTTCGTGGCTCGCCAAAATGAGCTGGAAGAAATCTTGACAGGCGGCAAATCCAAAGAGCAGCTGGCCGAAATTATTGCATTGTTGAAATGCGCTGTCACCGCGCCCAATGCTCAGGCCCACAAAGTCGCAATGGATAACCTTCTAAAGCGCCTTAGGCATATGGACGTTCAAAATCGGGCAGCGCTGACTAAAACCGTATAGCCCAACGTCCACCGCTCCCACTCCCCAAGCCTCGCCCTGTTGAATAAGCGCGGGGGTTTGTTGTTGAAACCTTTGATTGCCATTTCAAGGGATCAACTGGTAACCCCTTACCCGCGTACGAACCCCGCGCCCCGCTTGGGTGGCTGTACCTGTCGCGTTATTTTCCGTATTCATATAATTTGGCGGAATGCACCAAATGAGCCATGAAGGTTTGTGATGCCCCACAATCTTGCCGAGCCAGTTTTGGCCACACTTGCCGTACAAACCAGCCGGATTGGTGCGCTTTGGGTCCTTCCTGCACCCCTCTAACATGCGGGTAATCCGCACCCAGTGCTCTGCGAATATTTCGTTGTTTTCAGGGGGGTGGTGATGATGTTGAGGTTGTTGTTTCTGAGGATGGGGGGGGATCAAAAGTGTGAAATATTCGCCCGCCCCAGACCACACGCCCCCTCATGCGTAGATTTTTTTTCGTGTCGCGAAAATTTGTTGAGTGGCAAACTGGGCAGATCACTTAGGGCGTAAAGCATTCACGCCAAGAGCGTAAATGTACAGTTATAACAGTGAGTTACGCCATTCAATTTCGTTTGGCTCGGACACGCCCTGATTTTGTCAAATAGTAGCCGTGATATCTGGTATTAGTTTTCCAGCACTTTTTGAGCCACAAAACCCAAGAACAGCCGAGAATTTCGGAGTCAAAAAAAATACTAAATTGACTTTATCACCGCAATAACAAAGAGATAGCCGTGTTACGCGCTTAAAATTCTTGTAACGCAATTTGTAACAGAGCGCAGAAACATAATGTATATATAACAATGGGTTACGTATGTAGTTACGCTGTTACACCTGTTACACAGCTTTCTTGCCACTTTCCTTTTCTAACTCTCTGAGAGTTCAATGAGCTGCGCCAGATTAATGCAAGCCGATTGTCGACGATCTTAATCTCAAAACGGCCCCGGTCATTCATGGGAATCACTTGTGATAGGTAAAAAAATGCGATAGGGCCTACCCCCCGCGCGGGAAGCAAAATCTGAGAGTATGATTTTGAAAACAAAACAGGCTAAAAGCCCGTGAAATCACGCGCGGTGCTCGCCAAGCAAGAATAGGCTTTTGGCAAATGCTTCGTAAGGTGTTGATTTTATTGGTGACCCCGGCAGGATTCGAACCTGCGACCTGCTGATTAGAAGTCAGCTGCTCTATCCAGCTGAGCTACGGGGCCGGGGTTAGTGGGTCCAGACGGTTTTGCGGTTGGCGGCGAAGTTCTCGCCATAGCCGCCCTGCCGGACCTTGGGAGTGCGTTTATGCGGTTCGAACAGTTGATAAGCAATGCCGTTGGCGCGCGCGTGGGCGATGGCTGCATCCTTGCTGTCAAACCGCATTTTGATCTGCGCGTGCATATCGCTGGATTCGGTCCAGCCCATCAGCGGGTCGGTCTTGCGCGGGCTTTCGGGTGCGAATTCCAGTACCCAGTATTTGGTCTTGGCCTGCCCCGATTGCATGGCGTTTCGGCTGGGCTGATAGATTCGGGCAGTCATGATGGAACCTCTGATATTGTTTGGCTGTTTATCGCCAATCAGCACTGGTTTTGCAAGGGGAGATGCCGTGGAGGGGTGCAAGCTAGGTTACCGGCCCGATACGAGGGAGCGAGGGGTGGGGTGGGTTCTATCGCATCAAGCCGATAACCTTTGCCACTTGCAGGATCAATTAACCAAACTCTTTGGGACAATACAAGAACAAAATCGCCTAAAAGTGGTGTTATAACACTAAAATGCGACTTAAAGCGTTAGGGGTTTGTTAAGATTTGCCCAATCGGCTCTTTTCAACGGAACAAAAAGAGACCATTATGTGAAAATGACCGGAAAAATGCCGAAATCGACCGCCATGAACGCGCTGCATCGAGTGATCGCAGCGCTGTGCGTTGGCGGGATTGTCGGGTTCGGCTCGGAAATGCTGTTCTATAGCACGCCCGAAACTGCGCTCGGGCCGCTTGATCTGGCGTGGACATGGGCTTTTTATGCGCTGGCGGCCTATGCCTGCCTCGGGGTTGCGGCGTGGCTGGGGCTGCGCGACTGGCTGTCGGTTTTTCTGCTGGGCTGCATTCTGGGCTGGCTGGTCGAAGGGGTGGTGGTGGCCACGGTCTATGACGCGCTGCCCTATACCATTCCCTTTACCGCCATGAGCTGGCACGGGCTGATCTCGGTCTTGCTGGTATTTGCCGGGGTGCGGCGCGCCACAACGTGGCCGCTGGGCAGGCACCTGCTGTTTCTGCTGGCGCTGGGGGCGTTTTTCGGGGTCTGGGGGCAATTCTGGCAGATCGAACGTCAGGCAATCCCGCCTGATACGCTGACCTATGCCTATCTGTGCGGGCTGGGGCTGATTGTGCCGCTGGGCAATATGGTGCTGGATCGCCTGCCGCCGGTCTATCCGTTTGCGCGGCTTGAAACCGTGGCAATCTGGGTGCTGTTTGCGCTGTGGTGGGGGGTGCAGATGGGTACGACGCTCAACCCGTTCTATCTGGTGCTGCCGCTGGCCATTCTGCCCACCCTTGCCTTGCTGCGCGCGCGGCGCGGTGATGCCTTGCGCCTGACCCGCCGACCCGCGCCCCCATGGCGCCACGCGCTGTTCATGATCGTGCCGGCCCTGTCTGCACTGGTCGCCACGCAGGGCTGGCGGCACCTTGACCCTATCGAAAGCAACTGGCCGATCGCGCTGCTCACCTCTGGCATTGCGCTGGCCCTATACCTATATGTCCTGCTCCGGACCTTGCGGAGGGCACCATGAGCCAATCCACCCATCATCGCCTTGAACGCCCCAAGCTGGAGGGCGGCAAGCGCATCGTGCTGCACGCACCGTTCGAACCGGCGGGCGATCAGCCCACTGCGATAAAGGATCTGGTAGAGGGCATCAATGCGGGCGACCAGAATCAGGTGTTGCTGGGGGCTACGGGCACCGGCAAGACCTTTACCATGGCCAAGATCATAGAGGCCACCCAACGCCCCGCCATCATCCTTGCGCCCAACAAGACCCTTGCCGCGCAGCTTTACGGGGAAATGAAGGCGTTTTTCCCCGATAATGCGGTCGAATATTTCGTCAGCTTTTATGACTATTACCAGCCCGAGGCCTATGTGCCGCGCAGCGACACCTATATCGAAAAGGAAAGCCAGATCAACGAGCAGATCGACCGGATGCGCCACTCGGCCACCCGGGCGCTGCTGGAAAAGGATGACGTGATCATCGTGGCTTCGGTGTCGTGCATTTACGGTATCGGCAGCGTCGAAACCTACGGCGCGATGACGATTGATATGCAGGTCGGGCAGGAATATGACCAGCGCCAGATCATGGCCGAGATGGTGGCGCAATCCTATAAACGCAACGATCAGGGCTTTGTGCGCGGCTCTTTTCGTGTGCGTGGCGACAGTCTGGAACTGTGGCCCGCCCACCTTGATGATCGCGGCTGGCGGTTTTCGTTCTTTGGGGATGAACTGGAAAGCATCGTTGAATTCGACACCCTGACCGGCGCGAAAACCGGCCGCCTGGAGCAGGTGCGCATCTATGCCAACTCGCATTATGTTACCCCGCGCCCGACCATGAAACAGGCGATAGTCAAGATCAAAGAGGAACTGAAACGCCAGCTTGACCGCTTTGTCGGCGAGGGTAAGTTGCTGGAGGCCCAGCGCCTTGAACAGCGCACCAATTTCGATCTGGAGATGCTGGAGGCCACCGGCGTTTGCAACGGCATCGAAAACTATTCGCGCTACCTGACCGGCCGCGCACCGGGTGAACCGCCGCCCACATTGTTCGAGTATATCCCCGATAATGCAATCGTGTTTGCCGATGAAAGCCACGTTTCGGTGCCGCAAATCGGCGGCATGTACAAGGGCGATTTCCGGCGTAAATCGACGCTGGCCGAACACGGCTTCCGCCTGCCCTCCTGCATGGATAACCGCCCGCTGAAATTCGAGGAATGGGACGCGATGCGCCCGCAATCGGTGTTCGTTTCCGCCACGCCGCAGAAATGGGAACTGGCGCAGGCGGGCGGCGTGTTTGCCGAACAGATCATCCGCCCCACCGGCCTGCTGGACCCGCCGGTCGAAATCCGCCCGGTGGAAACGCAGGTCGATGATTTGCTAAGCGAAATTCGTATTGTGGCCGAAGCCGGCAACCGCGTTCTGGTCACAACCCTGACCAAACGCATGGCCGAAGACCTGACCGAATACCTGCACGAACAGGGGGTGCGGGTGCGCTATATGCACAGTGATATCGACACGCTGGAACGCATCGAGATCCTGCGCGATTTGCGCCTTGGCGCGTTTGACGTGCTGATCGGCATCAACCTGCTGCGCGAGGGGCTGGATATCCCCGAATGCGCGTTGGTGGCAATACTGGACGCGGATAAAGAAGGGTTTTTGCGCTCCGAAACCTCGCTGGTGCAAACCATCGGCCGCGCCGCGCGTAACGCCGACGGGCGGGTGATTATGTATGCCGACCGGATTACCGGCAGCATGGAGCGCGCATTGAATGAAACCAACCGGCGGCGCGATAAACAGATGGCCTATAATAAACTGCACGGGATCACCCCCCAGACCATCCGTAAAAATGTCGAGGACGTGCTGGAAGGCCTTTTTGATGGCGATACCGACCAGTCGCGCATCACGACCAAGGTCGATAAGGCTAACTACGGCTCGAATTTGAAGGTGCATCTAGAAGCCCTGCGCAAAGAAATGCGCGCCGCCGCCGAGAATCTGGAGTTCGAAGAAGCCGCCCGCCTGCGCGACGAAGTCCAACGCCTTGAAGCAGTCGAACTGGCAGTCGCCGACGACCCGCTGGCAAGGCAATCCGCCATCGCCGCTGCCAGCAATACCCGCCACCGCGGCCGTTCTACCGCAGGCAAGGCCGGCACAACGGTTGTCAAGGGCAAGAGCAAACGGCGCGGCTAGACCGCCGCCTCCGGTTTCTGCTACGCACTCTGCCCTCATGGGTGGATGGGCCGCCCCTTCATGCAAACCTTTCCCTCTCGAAGCGCTCCCGCCTGCTGTCGGCATCATTGCTTGCGCAATGAACCTCCAGTAGTTGGGCCGGGCCGTCTGCCTCTGCGGGGAGCCGCAAGCGGCCCCCCTTATCGGCAGAGCTTGTGCATGCACAAGCAGGGGGCCAGCCCCCTCTGGCGCAAGCGCCATTCACCCCCGGGGGATTTGTGAAAAGAAGAATATGAGACTTCCAATTTTCATAAATATTCTCAGGGGGGAGCGACGAATGTCGCGAGGGGGCAGAATGCCCCCTACCGACCGCAGGTCGGCCCGGCTCAAACGGAAGTCGTGTTTGCGTAAGCAAACGCGGCTGCAGTGCGGGAGCGCTACGATCAGCGGGATCGGGGTTTGGGTTGATGGCGGCGACGTTTTTTTGTTTCGGAGTAAGCCGATACTGCTGACCTTCTTCTTGACCCATTTGTGCATTTGAAGACGAATCCGCTTTGTGAAAGCGCGTAAAACCACCAAAATTGTGGCAGAAAAGTGCCAGTTTCGCGGGATTAATGGGGGCTGGCCCTAGACTCGAGGTTGCGTTTCTGAAACGCTGGCCAAACCGTTTTACGCTGAAAGGTTACCATGTTTAGACCCGCCCTTTTACTCTTGCTGTTTATTGCATCTTGTACCGAACCGGCCCCGCAGGGGCGGATATATACACTTTACGCCACGGATAACGCCAAAACAGGCGGAGGGGAGCGCGCGCAGGTTGTCCGCCCGCAACAACGCAACAGTGCCGAGATGGCCTTTGTGCGCGGGTTGCTCGACAACCTGCAACGGCGCTCCATTGCTGAAAATCGTGAATATTGCGGCTTTATCGGCCTGAATCCGGACGGCGAAATCACGGCGACCAATCCGGTGCGTGGCGAACCGGCGCGCTGCGATTTTGTTCGGCCGCCGGCCAATCTGCGCCTGATCGCCTCGTATCACACGCATGCGGCGTTTGATCCGATATACGATAACGAAGTGCCCTCGGTGCAGGATCTGGCCGGTGATATCCGGGATCACCTCGACGGGTATATCTCTACGCCCGGCGGGCGAATCTGGTATGACAACGCGCGCGAAGGCACCGCAACGCTGCAATGCGGGCTGGCTTGTGTCTATTACGATCCGAACTTTCACCCCGATTATCGCGCGCCGGTCAATCGCAGCGGCTATACCCTTGAAGCCCTGAAAGAGCGGCACGGCTGATCGGCGGGATCGCGCTTTTGCACGCGGGCGGGGCT
>JALXER010000353.1 GCA_027069385.1 Paracoccaceae bacterium | reverse complement strand
CACGTGGTACGTGCCGGGGGCGGGAAACTCCACCTCGGTGGTGGCGTCTTTCACCGGGCGGCCCAGCCCGTGGGCCAGCAGATAGGGGGAGCCCATCTGCTCGATAAACTGCGTATCCAGCACCCAGCCGCCGGGCTGGCGGAAGCTTTCGGCTTCGACCAGCAGGTCCGCCGCGGGTACCCTCGCCGCCGAAAGGACCCATCCAAAAAGAACCAGCACCGGCAGGCAGTAGCAAGCAGTAACACGTTGCCGCATGATGCAACTTCCTTGGCAAGAGTCTTATGCCGAGCCGTGGGACATCCGCCGCAATCGATCAACGGACATTATACTCGCCCGGAGCGATGAATTGGACCAGGTTCTTTCCCCCGATGAGATTGGCCCGATTGTAGAGGCGCCCCGGGCTGCCGGCGTTTCACTGTACCGTGCCCATGGAACCAAGAACCCCTTTTGCGTTTTGGCCATCAGGCGGCCGTGTTTTCCGGCAGTTGCCGGTGGCTCGTGATGATGTTCTGCGTAGCTGGGGCAAACAGGTAAACACCACCTTTTTCCATGGGTCACTTGCAGGTCATCGCCAGCTTTGTGCGCCGGGCAGGAAAAAGTGGGGAGGGGTCAGCGTTGGCATACATTGACTGCCGGAACGCGTTTGCTACACTCTTTGGTGAAAATTGCGCGCGCGATGAGGGGCGTGACTCCGCAGCAACGCGCACTTGAACCAAGCGATTTACCGGAGGGGGATCAGCTCCGAATGCTTGCAGTGCTCATCCACATCGACTCTCCTTCTGGTGATCTCGGTCGTTTGCCAGTTCACCAGTTCAATCAATCCTTTCCTTGTTTCTTGGGGGGTGAGACGAATGAACACCAAAACGCAATCGCTCGCGGTTCTCGCCGTTATTTTGGCGACGTGCATCTGTCCCGCGTTAGCATCCGCGGGGGATAGAATCTCGGCTCAAACGGTGTACATGCATGATGGGATCGAAGGATTTCATCGGATTGCAATTATTGGTGAGTTGGACGGAAAGGGGACGCTTTTCCTTGACCCGAACAAATGTACTGTCAATGAGTTCGGCGACCCAGTTACGTGTACCGTAGTCGCAATAGCCATCGTGAACGTTACGATCAAAGATACGAAGAAATCGGATCCATCTGGTCTTGGCAGAAAACTGTATTGGCTCGAAGGCGCCGGGCTGCAAAATCCACTCTTCTTGGTTGTGTCTCCGGATACTGATCGACCGGTCCGATTGATCTATAACCACCGGGGTGAAAAGGCTCCTGTTCCAATCACCCTCGAGCCTCTTGTTTATACGGGTAAAAGGGCCACAAGAAACGCCCGTGTCGAACCGTGCCGGGGGAAATACTACGCCCAACAAGTTCCCGGCGCAGTGATTGTTTTCGGGGCTGGGGCTCACCCTACTTCGGGGTACCAAGTATTTTTCGAAGAACTGCCCATCGATGTTTTCCCGCCTCAGTTCCGGTTGATGCACATCAAGCCTGGCGGACCAGCCGCGCAAGCCATCACGCCGTTCGCCGTCTACACCCGATTCAAAGCTACGGAGAAGGTTGAACAGGTCATCGTGCATGATGCCAATGGTTGTCACAAAGTACCTGTTGAACAGGTCCCGGACGAAAAGTAAGAGCTGGCGAGCAAGTCGATTCGCACGAGCGGCGCAGTCGGTCAATTTGGCATTGACCAATTGTTGCTGTCCCGTAATCGGCGACGTTATTGGCTTTTTGCACTCAAACCAGTTCACCGCCATCCATGTCGGAAACCGCTGACTCAATAGATGGAACCGGCTCTGCGCAGGCATGGTCCTACCTGTGCCAATTGCGCGACGCGGAAAATCATTTTAGCCGAATGCAGGCCAAATACCGGACCCTCGCTTCCACGTGGTTGCTGGCTGGTTTTGGCGGAATGGGTTTTCTCCTGACCAACAAACTGTCGGTTCCGATCCCAACCGAAGTGCTTGTTTTTGCTATTGCGTTCGCGACTTCTCTTGGCATCCTCACGCTATGGATTCTTGACATATTGGTCTACCATCGCCTGCTGGACGCGTGTTTTTCAGAGGCTGTAAAGATTGAGAAAGAAAATCCCAAATTGCCGCAAGTTCGGCTTGCGATGATGAGATCACAACCCGGTGGCGAAGTGATTTCTTATATGATTTGGTTTTACGTCTCCCTGATCACTGGACCTTTGGTGTTCGGCGGTGCCATCTTTGCCTATTGGTGTTTCACAGTGGCAGTCGCTTCTGGCATTCTCGCAATTGTTGGTACGCTCGCCGCGATCACATTCCTCTTGGTCCTCGTCCGAAAAAACTCACCGAGCTTGTCACGGTATTTGCCCGATTCAACTATTCGGTCGGCAACTTGTCCTGACACCGAATCACGGAGCACCAAATAACAAATTCAGCCAACCGAAGGTGGCGCGAAGCACCGTCGAGGCCACGATCCGCCACTCCATGTCCTGGGACTGCGACAAGACCGTTCCTCCCTTTGCCAATATCCTTTTTGAACCCAACGACGGAAGCGGCGATAAACCAAGCTCCAATTGCCGAACCGTCGCAGGTCACGCTCGCCAGGGCGATCCGGTCCAGAGAATCCAAGGCACCGCCTTAGATAAATGGGCGGTTGTCGGTGTTGATGCCGGGGTGCCGGGCCGCCCGCTGGGCGGCAGGGGATGGACTTGCTCCCATGGGGCATCGTTCCGTTCGTAACGGCGTCCCATGACGGGGAAAGGACCTCCCGTCCACGACAAACACTACCGCCGAGCCATCGAAAAGCCGACCGGCCCGGTGCCCGGCTGCAGCGCGGCTAAATCGCGCTGCACATGCGCTGCAGAACAACCAAGAACGGGGGCGAACCGGGCGGAAGTGCCTTTTTCGGGGGATTGTCCTAACCCGGAACCTGGCGGAACGTTGCCGCAAGTTGATGACTCACAAGGACTTACGGGATGGGCGCTACAGGACTCGAACCTGTGACCTCCACCATGTCAAGGTGGCGCTCTAACCAAACTGAGCTAAGCGCCCGCGTGGGGGAACGAGGTTGCCAGCTCCCCAAATTTCTTTTCTTACCATATCGGCTGTTTTCTTTCGGAGCAAGAGCCGCTTGGATCCCGGGAAAACGCTTCACGGAAGGAAGTATGAGGAGCCCGACGCTTGACCGCCGGAAAAAGGTCAGGTATCTTACAACTCGCGTCTGGTATCCGATAACACGAGGCTGCTGCGATTTTTGGCACTGGAAGCAAGGGAAGAGCAGATCATGCGGAAACCTTCGCTGGCAGAGGACGGCGTAGCTCGTCGGCCAAGTTCGCCGTATCGGTTCTCGCTGCTGGCCGGAGCGGTGCTGGCCTTGGCGTTGAGAGGGGGCTTTGCACTCGGGCT
>JALXER010000352.1 GCA_027069385.1 Paracoccaceae bacterium | reverse complement strand
GCGTCTGGCCGAGGAAAACGCGACGTCGCTTCAGGCAAAACTGACCACAGCGCTTGATAAGGCCAACGTTCCCGCCACGCCGGCACCTGTTCCCGAAAGCGACCTGTTCGCAACCGATGACAGCGCTGCCATGGATTTGCTGGCCAAGACCGCGCAAAGACTGGAAACACTGGCGCAAAACCTGAAGGAATAGGGGCGGCTGCCCCCTTGCGCTTGCAGCGCAATTCCCCCGCGGATATTTGAAAAAAGAAGAAGACAGGGGCTGTGCCCAAAGGGTGGCCATTCAGCCCGAGCGAAGGCTCGGGCTGAATGTGGCCGACCGCAGGTCGGCCCGGCCCAAAGGGAAGCCCCTGATTGCGGGAGTACCCCGGTGCGGTTAGCCCTGGTTGGCTTCACGCACCTTGTCGGCGGCTTCTTTGTTGAAGGCAACGGCGTTTTCTTCAAGCAGCGTATCCAGCTCGCCCGACAGGACCATTTCGGTAACGATATCGGCCCCGCCGACGAATTCGCCTTTGACATAAAGCTGCGGAATGGTCGGCCAGTCGGAATAATCCTTGATCCCCTGACGGATTTCGTCATCGGCCAGTACGTTTACGTCTTTGAAATCGATGCCCATATAGGTCAGCACGCCGGCAACACGGCTGGAAAAGCCGCATTGGGGCATCTGTGCTGTGCCTTTCATAAACAAAACAACATCGTTGTTTGTGACGTCATTCTTGATGGTTTCTTGTGCGTTGCTCATGCTGTGCTCCATTTACCGCTTCGTCAGGTTGCGGTTTCGTTGTTCTATGTTGTTGCTCAGGCGCTCGGATTCAATGACGACTTTCATGTCGGTTGCTTCCATGCCCAGTTCGGGTTTGCTTTCGTCGATATCTTTGCCGTGATTCAGCTTGAACCGTGCGGCCATGGTGGGGCGTTCGCGGTGGCGGCGGATGAATGCCTCCAGCGCAACCGCGCCCAGAAAGGCCAGCACAATCCCCAGAATGATCAGCTTGGTGGCCATTATTCCGGCACTTTGGTGGTCAGGGCCAGCGCGTGCAATTCGCCATGCGCACCGTCCATCTTGCCTTTCAGCGCGCCATAGACCAGTTGATGCTGCTTGACCCGGTTCAGCCCGCGAAAAGCTTCGGCAACCACCGTCGCCGCGTAATGGTTTCCATCCCCGGCCAGGTCATCAATATGCACCTCGGCATCGGGAAAGGCTTCCTTGATCAGCGCTTCGATTTGTTGGGCTTCGATCGCCATTGGCGGTATCTCCTGAGTGATTTAGGTAACTATTTAGCGCCCGACACGGGCTTGTTCAAGGGAAAGGCCGAACTATTCGCGCTCGGAACGCAAAAACCCGTAGATTTGCATATCCAGCACCTCGCCCGTCGGGCAGCGCCAGTTCTGGCGCAGGGTACCTTCATAGGTGAATCCGACCTTGCGATACACCGCTTGCGCACGCCGGTTATCCGCAACCACATCCAGCCAGATCCGCGCCGCGCCGATCTGCGCAAAGCCGTAATCGACTAGCGCCCCGACAAATTCCGAGCCCAGCCCCGCGCCGGCTTGATCCAGCGCCAGCCGCCGCAACTCTATGCGCCCCGACGGGTCACCGATTTCGCAAAACAGCGCGAATCCGGCCGGGGTATTGTTGCGGGTCCAGATCAGCAATTCCTTGTCGGGCGCGGCAAGGTATTCCGCCAGTTCGGCCTCGTCCGCATCACCGATAAACCGCAGGTTTTCCGGCCTGCCCGAGATGGCGCGGATAAAACCGAAATCCTGCGCGGTTGCGGTTCTGATGGAAGCTTGCCTAGACAACCACGTCCACCAGACCGGATTTAAATCCGGCTTTCAGCTCGGTCAGTGCCAGGTTGCTGTCTCCCAGTGCGACGGTTTCACCGCCAAAGCGGCCGATTTCGCTGGCCGGTACGTTGGCGGCCTTGAAGAATGCGAGGCATTCGGCGGCGCGATCCGGATCAACGGCCAGCAAATAGCGCGCCTGATCCTCGCCAAAGAACCAGCCGACCCCCGAGCCGTCAAGGCTGACGCCGGTATCACCGGCCAGCGCCATTTCCGCCGCAGCCACGGCCAGCCCGCCATCGGAAACGTCGTGCACGGCGCGCACCAGATCGGGGTGGGTGGCGTAAAGGCGCAGCAGTGCATCCCCCACTTTACGTTCGGTATCCAGATCAACAGTGGGCGCGTCGCCTTCTTCCAGCCCCAGCACCTCGGCCAGCAGGGCGGACTGGCCCAGATGGCCACGGGTCTCGCCCAGCAGGATCAGCCGGTCGCCGGAATTGGGCGCCATGCGAACCACCTGTGCAAGGTTTTCCAGCAGCCCCACCGCGCCGATGGTCGGAGTCGGGTGAATGCCGGTGCCGTCGGTTTCGTTATAAAGGCTGACATTGCCCGAAACGATCGGCATATCCAGCGCCAGACAGGCTGCGCCTATCCCTTTGATGCAGCCGACCAACTGGCCCATGATCTCGGGCTTTTCGGGGTTGCCAAAGTTCAGATTGTCGGTGGTTGCCAAAGGTTTAGCCCCGGTTGCGATCAGGTTGCGATAGGCCTCGGCCACCGCTTGCGCGCCGCCCTGTTCGGGGTTGGCATAGCAATAGCGCGGGTTTACGTCCGAGGTAAAGGCCAGCGCCTTGTCGGTGCCATGCACCCGCACCACCCCCGCATCCGAACCGGGCCGCACCGCCGTATCGGCCAGCACCATATGGTCATATTGTTCCCATATCCACGCTTTGCTGGCGTGGTTAGGGCTGGACATGATGGCCAGCAGCGCGCTGGCCGGATCAAGGTCGGGTGTGTCGGTATAGGGCGCGCGGGGCGGGGTTTTTACCCACGGGCGGTCATATTCGGGGGCCTCGCCCGACAGGGCCTTTAGGGGCAGATCGGCCTTGACCTCTCCGTGATGGCGGATCAGAAACCGGTCTTGGGCAATGGTTTCGCCCACAATGGCAAAGTCCAGATCCCATTTGTCAAACACCGCCTTGGCCACGGCCTCTTTTTCGGGGCGCAAGACCATCAACATGCGTTCCTGACTTTCGGAAAGCATCATTTCATAGGCGGTCATGTTCTGTTCGCGACAGGGCACGTTTTCAAGATCGAGACAGACGCCCAGATTGCCCTTGTCGCCCATTTCCACCGCCGAGCAGGTCAACCCTGCCGCGCCCATATCCTGAATAGAGATCACCGCGCCGGTTTGCATCAGCTCCAGCGTGGCCTCCATCAGGCGCTTTTCGGTGAACGGGTCACCCACCTGCACGGTGGGGCGCTTTTCCTCGATCGTGTCGTCAAATTCAGCGCTGGCCATGGTGGCCCCGCCCACACCATCACGCCCGGTTTTGGCCCCCAGATAGACCACCGGCATGCCAACGCCGCTG
>JALXER010000351.1 GCA_027069385.1 Paracoccaceae bacterium | reverse complement strand
GTGGGAGCACATGGCCCTGCTGCGCCCCGATGGGCGCAGGCGCATATCGACCTCGTACAGGCCGCCGCGACTGGTGGCCACGGTCAGGGCCGAAATAAACGTCTGGGTCAGGCGCGCGTAATAGGGCTGGATCGCCAGCGCGCGTTTACCGGCAGAGGCAACTTCACCATCCGGATCATAGACCACGATCAGGTCAAGGTCCGAACTGACCGTCATCTCGCGAGAGCCAAGCTTGCCCATGGCAATCACCGCCGCGCCCTTGCCCGGGGGGGGGCCGTAACGGGTGGCAAAATGCGCCACTGCCGCATCAAACAACACCTGCACACAGGCCTCGGCAACGTCGGAATAGGCCAGCGCCGCCGCTTGTGGCGAGGAAATACCGCGCAGCAGATGCACCCCGATGCGAAAGCGGATTTCCTGCGCCCAGACGCGGGTGACATCCAGTTGTTCCTCGTAATCCGCCGCCTTGGCCACCAGCGCCGCCAGTTCGGCGTGCAGCACATCAACGCCGGGCAGCGCATCATAGAACCGCGCCGAGATCACCGCCTCCAGCACCCGCGAATTGCGACCCAGGTAGCGGGCCAGATCGGGGGCGGTGGCGCAGATATCGACCAGCAGGTCGAGCAGCTTTGGGTTGGCATCGAACAGCGAGAACACCTGCACCCCAGCGGGTAGCCCGCCCAGAAAGCTGTCAAACTGGATCAGGGCCTCGTCAGGGTGCGCCGCATCGGAAAGGTGGCGCAGGATATGCGGGGTCAGGCGGGCAAAGATGCGCTGCGCCCGCGCCGAGCGCAGCGCCGGATAGGTTTGCCATTTGGCGAACATCTCATCCACCAGGGCGGGGCGCTCGAACCCCGAAACATCGGCATTTTCCGGCGGGGCCTCGGGGGCGAAAAAGGATTCGGTGATTTCATGCACCCGTTTCAGGCGGGCCAAAATCCTGGCCTCAAAGACGGCCAGATCGGGGGAAGCGCAGAAATTCGCCAGCCGCTGGCGTTTGTCCGGATCGGTCGGAATGTCGTGGGTCTGCGCGTCGTCGATCATCTGGATGCGGTGTTCAAGGGTGCGATGCGCCACATAGGCCGCACCAAGCTCGGCCGCGGCACCCTTGCCGATCCAGCCCTTTTCGGCCAGCGCATTCAGCGCTGCCACGGTTTGGCGCGCCCGCAGGCTGTCATCGCGCCCGCCGCAAATAATCTGGCGGGTCTGGGCAAAGAACTCTATCTCGCGAATACCGCCCTGCCCCAGCTTGACATTATGACCGGCCACCTGAATATCGCCGCCCAGCCCCTTATGTTCACGAATCCGCAAGCGCATGTCATGGGCATCCTCGATGGCGGCAAAATCCAGATGACGCCGCCAGATGAACGGGCGCAGGCGCTCAAGAAATGCCCAACCCGCATCGATGGCACCGGCGCAGGGGCGCGCCTTGATGAATGCGGCGCGTTCCCATGTGCGGCCAAGGCTTTCGTAATAGCGTTCGGCGGGTTCCATCGCGATACAGACCGGTGTTACCGACGGGTCGGGGCGCAGGCGCAAATCGGTGCGAAACACATAGCCCTGCGCGGTATTGTCGGACAGCAGCTTGACCATGCGCTGGGTGATCCGGATAAAACGCGCCCGCAATTCGGCCCAGTTTTCGGGGTCGTGGCGGCTTTCGTCAAACAGCATGATCAGGTCGATATCGGAGGAATAGTTCAATTCATGCGCGCCCATCTTGCCCATGGCCAGCGCCACCATCCCCGCCGCTTGCAGGGTATCGCCCGCATCGCAACCGGGCAACCGGCCCCGCGCGATCTCGGCCCCTACCAGATGTTCCAGCGCCGCCTGCACCGCCGCGTCGGCAAAACCGGTCAGCGTTTGCGTGACCTGTTCCAGCCCCCACAGCCCGCCCAGATCGGCCAGTGCCACCACCAGCGATAGGCGGCGTTTGTGGATGCGCAGATTATCCGAGAGCGCCTGAAAATTGTCCCCCGATACCTGCAACAACGCCGTTGCGACCTGCTCTAACGGGGTATCGGTTTGCAAGCGCAGCCACGCGGCCTCGCGGGCCAGTGATTGCGCCAGATAGGGGCTGCATCCGGCGGTGCCCTCTATCAGGTTCAGCAGGTTTTCGGGCAGACCATCAAACAGCGCCCGCGCCTCGGCCCCGCGGGCGCGATCATAGGGGATTGGCGCCGCACAGGCCTGAGCCAGCCTTGCCATTACCGGCCTTCGTACTGCGCCGGCCGTTTTTCCATGAACGCCATTACGCCCTCGACGAAATCGCGGGTCTTGCCGGCTTTGCCCTGCAATTTTGCCTCTAGCGCCAATTGGTCATCCAGCGAATTGTCAAAGCTGGCACGAATGGCGCGTTTGATGTATTTATAGGCCTTGGTCGGGCCTTTGGCCAACTGGGTTGCGCGGGCTACGATGTGTTCTGGGAATTCCTCGTCGGGGACCACCTCCCAGATCATGCCCCATTGTTCGGCCTGATGCGCGCTGATTTTATCGGCAAACAGCGCCATGCCCATAGCCTTGGCAAACCCGACCTGACGGGGCAACCAATAGGTGCCCCCCGCGTCGGGCAACAGGCCGATACGCGCAAATGCCTGAATGAAAAACGCCGATTTGGCCGCGATCACCACATCTGCGGCCAACGCCAGATTGGCCCCTGCCCCCGCCGCCGGACCGTTCACCGCCGCAATGGTCGGAATCGGGCATTCGTAAATCGCCCTAAGCAGCGGCTCGTATTCCTCCATCAGGGTGCGTTCCATGTCGATATCGGCCGAGTTCACCCGATCACCCAGATCCTGCCCCGAGCAAAACCCGCGCCCTTCGCCGATAAACACCAGCACACGCCCGTCATGCGGCGCATGTTTGACCGCGTGCAGCAGGTCAACGCGCATCTGCGCATTCAACCCGTTCATCACCTCGGGGCGATTCAGCGTGACCGTCACAACGTCATTGGCACAGGTATACAGGATGGTTTCGTATTTCATTGGCAAGCCTCGCGTTTGTTTCGCGCAGGTTAGCCGGTTTGCCGCGCCAACAAAAGCCCGACGCGACGTAAAACCTGTTCCGGTTCAGGAATTCAGCAATTTGTCGAGCTTTTGCTTTTCCGCCTCGCTAAGCCCGTCGGCAGGCGCGGGGTTTTTGCGTCGCACAAAGGCATAGGCCATCCCGCCGCCCAGCAGCAGCAGGATCGGGCCGGTCAACCACAGAATCATATTCGAGGCGCTGTAGGTCGGTTTAAGCAGCACAAATTCGCCATAGCGATCAACCATGTACTGGATAACCTGCTCATCCGTGTCGCCCGCAACCAGCCGCTGACGCAGCAAAATGCGGATATCGGCGGCCAGATCGGCGTTGGAATCGTCGATGTTTTCGTTGCGGCACACCAGACAGCGCAAGCCTTTGGATATCTCGCGCGCCCGTGCTTCTAGCGCCGGATCGTCCAGCATTTCGCTGGGTTGAACCGCCATGGCCGGGCTGGCCAGCATCAGCAATAAAAACAGTATCCGCATGATCTATTCCGCCGGAGTTGCATTGACAGGAGCGCGCTTTTTGCTGGCCGCAGCCACCCGATAGCGCCGGTCGGTCAGGCTGATAACGCCGCCAAGCGCCATGACCAGTGCCCCGATCCAGATCCAGTCCGCAAAGGGCTTGATATAGGTGCGAACCGCCCAGCCACCGTTATCCTGCTGGTCGCCAAGCACCACATAGACATCGCGCGTCAGCCCCATGTCAATCGCGGCCTCGGTGGTGGGCATTTGCTTTGCGGTGTAAACCCGTTTTTCAGGGAACAGGGTCATTACCTCGTCACCGCGCGAAACTACCGCGCGGCCGGTAAGGGCGCTATAGTTCGGGCCTTCGTGGCGGGTAACATCCATCAGCTCGACCTGATAGCCCCCCACGTCATAGGGCTGGTTGAACTGCGCGGTGCGAATGTCCTCTACCTGCCAGGCGGTCACGGCGGAAATGCCGAACACCGTCAGCCCCAGCCCCAAATGGCCCAGCATCTTGCCCCATTCGGCGCGCGGCAGGTTCGTCAGCCGGCGCAAGGTCTCCCCCGCGCTTGCCTTGAACAGTTTTGCCCGCGACCCGAGGTCGGCCAAGGCCCCCAGCACAATCCATGTGGCAAGGGTAATGCCGACCGGTGCCAGCATCCGGCCGCCGGTTTGCAGGCTCCAGACCAGCGCCCCGAGCGCAACCGACAGCGCCAACACGCCCCAAAGCGGCCGCATGGTACGGCCAAGCCTGGCGCGTTTCCACGGCATCATCGCCCCGATGGGCAACACCATGATCAGCGCCACCATGAACGGCGTAAAGGCCTGTTCAAAGAACGGCGCCCCGACCGAAACCTTTTCACCCATAACAAATTCCGACACCAGCGGCCAGATGGTGCCGACAAACACCACCGCCGCCGCGACGGCCAGCAGCAGGTTGTTCAGCACCAGCCCGCTTTCGCGACTGACCATGGAAAACACCGAGTTGGAACGCAGTTGCGAGGCCCGAAAGGTGTATAGCGTCAGACCGCCCCCGATGGTTATCCCAAGAATGGCCAGAATAAACACGCCGCGTGCCGGATCGTTGGCAAAGGCATGCACCGAGGTAATCACCCCCGAGCGCACGATAAACGTGCCAATCAGGCTGAACGAAAACGCCACAATCGCCAGCAGCACCGTCCAGGCCTTTAGCGTGTCGCGCTTTTCAACCACGATGGCTGAATGCAGCAAGGCGGTGGCGCTAAGCCATGGCATGAAAGAGGCATTCTCGACCGGATCCCAGAACCACCAGCCGCCCCAGCCCAGTTCGTAATAGGCCCACCAACTGCCAAGCGCGATGCCGATGGTCAGGAAAATCCACGCCGCCAGCGTCCAGGGTCGCACCCAGCGCGCCCAAGCCGCATCAACGCGCCCCTCTATCAGCGCGGCAATGGCAAAGCTGAACGCCATGCTCAGCCCCACATAACCAAGGTACAAAAACGGCGGATGAAAGGCGAGGCCGGGGTCTTGCAGCATCGGGTTCAACCCGTTGCCGTCGATCGGCACCTGATCCAGCGGCAGCCGGAGAAACGGGTTGGAGGTGAACAGCAAAAACCCCAGAAACGCCACGCTGATCATCGCCTGAATGGACAGCACCCGCGCCTTTAGCACCGGCGGCAGGTTGCGCCCCGACAGGGCAACCATGGCCCCGAACAGCGCCAGAATAAGGTTCCAGAGCAGCATAGAGCCCTCGTGATTGCCCCACACCCCCGACACCTTGTACAGCATCGGCTTGGCCGAATGGGAATTGAGCGCCACCAGCCGCACCGAGAAATCCGACACCACAAAGGCATAGGTCAGCGCGCCAAAGGCGATGGAAACCAGCAGGAATTGTATGATCGAGGCCGACGCGGCCACATTCATCCAGTCCGACCAGCCCTTTTGCGCGCCGATCATCGGAATAACCGCCTGAATAAGGGCAACAATCAGGGCAACAACAAGGGCATAGTGGCCTAGCTCGGCAATCATATTGCGAATCCTTTTTCAGCGCTGACGCATATCATAGCGTCAACGCCTCAGGGTTCAAATTGCAATTGCGTGATCTGCACATTTGCCGCGCTTACCGGGCGGCAGTCTGCCGCCAGTCGTTTAGGGCCGGATTGTCGGACGTCGTGGGGTCCGCTACCGTTGCAGGGGCAGGAATGACCGGACGGTAACCGCGAAAATAGTGCAGTTCGCGTGCGCCAAAATAGAACGACACCACCGCCCCCATCAGCCACCACAAGGGTTCGGGCACATAGGCAAGCCCTTGCATCCGCTCGGAAAATCCGACCGGATCGGCCATGGCATAGGCAAACAGCGCGATGGTGGACAGGGCCAGCATCGGGCGCGGCAAGCGGTTGATCCCGTCGATAAAGCGGTCAAACCAGCCGGTGCGGGTTTGCGCAAACTCGGCCCCCGCCTGCTGCAAGGCCGCCTGATAGCGCGCCTGCGCCCCCTGTTCGGCCTTGGTTTTGTTAACGGTAAACACTTCGGCCACCTCGGCCACCGCGCCGCCGACTTGCTGCGCGGTGCGCCCCAACCCCAGAAAGCTCATGACCAGCCCCGCACAATGGCGTCGTGCTGGGCGCGGGTCAGGTGATAGCGCGGCGCGATAAAGCTTTCGGCCCGCGCAATCCAGCCGCCCTTGCCCCCGTCACGGCGCACCGCATATTTGCGCAGGCTGGGCCGGTGGGCGGCCAGATTATAGTAATAGTTGCGCCGCGCGATCCCGTAGGCGCTGACCAGATGATCCGGCGCGGATTGCAGGGCCGAGGCCGCCGCCGCCGCGGTATTGGGGCCGATCACCCCGTCAACGCCGGTGGGAAAGCCGAATTCGGCCAGCAACCGTTGCAAGATGCGCACCGCCTGCGCACCCGCATTGACGTACATGTCAAACACGCTAGGGTGCAAGGGTTCGGGCAACAGGTTGATCTTGGGGCGCTCGAAGTATTGTTCAATGAAAATGGCCTGCGCCTGCGCTTCGGTCAGGCGGCGCACATCGGCCACATCCACATCCCCGTCACCGTCCAGATCCAGCCCCAAACGGCGCATGGTGTGGATGGTTACCCCGAAATTGGTCGCCCCGCCCGGATCATCCGGATCATTGACGAACCCGCCCTCGCGGCGCAGAATATCTTGTGCAATCGCCTGAACGCTTTGCATGGCCCCCCCTTTGGTCGATGTATGAAACCCGACCCAAGGGTGGCAAATACCCGTTAATAAACCCTGATAGCAGCGCGCGCTAGTTGCCCGGATCGACGTAGTACCCCTGCTCTTTCAGGCTGTCGATCACTTCGGCGGGCATGTATTCCTCGTCATGCTTAGCCAGCACTTCGGTGGCAATAAACACCCCGTTTTCCAGCGTGCCGGTAACGATGGTGCCCTGCCCTTCGGCGAACAGATCGGGCAGGATGCCGTTATAGGAAACCGGAACATCAAAATTGGTGTCGGTGATCACAAAATGATGGGTTTCACCCTTTTCCCAACTGCCTTCCTTGACCAGCCCGCCCAGACGAAAGCGTTGCCCGTCAGCCGGAGCCGATTCCGCCACTTGCGCCGGAGAGCGGTACAGCTCTATCCCGTCCTTGAACGCGGTCCCGACCAGAATCGCCGCAATCGCCAGCAGGCCAAGCCCCAGCACGATCAGTTGAATCCGGCGTTTTTTCTTTAGTCCAGCCATGACGGCCCCCTTTGATTATGGAAACAGCGGTGCCAGTTGCAACCCGGTTTCTTCGGGCATACCCAGCATCAGATTGGCGTTCTGGATGGCTTGCCCCGATGACCCTTTGGTCAGGTTGTCAAGCGCGGAAAACACGATCGCCCGCCCGTCCCGCCGGTCCGCCGCCACACCGATATGGCATTGGTTGGAGCCGCGAACATGGCGTGTTGCCGGTGCCTGCCCGAAAGGTAGCACCGTTACGAACGGCTCGGATTGATATTGGTCAACCAGCGTTTGGTGGATATCGCCCGCCTGCCCGCGCACATAGATGGTCGCCAGAATACCACGGTTTTGCGGCAGCAAATGCGGGGTAAAGCTGACGGTGACCGGCCGACCGGCCGCAAGGCTGAATTCCTGATCGAATTCACCCAAGTGACGGTGCGAGGCAATGGCATAGGCCTGAAACCCCTCGGAAACCTCGGAATGCAACATGCCCTCTTTGGGGCTGCGCCCCGCGCCCGAAACGCCGGTGGCAAGGTCGATAATGATTTCATCCGGATCAATCACCCCGGCGCGCAGCAGCGGCAGAACCGGCAACAGGCCGGTAATGGCATTGCAACCGGTGCCTGCAACCAGCCGCGCGGCGCGGATCTGGTCGCGGTAAACCTCGGTCAGGCCGTAAACGGCGGTTTGTTGCAATTCCAGCGCCGCATGGTCGTTGCCATACCACTTTTTATAGGCAGCAGGGTCGCGCAGGCGAAAATCGGCGGACAGGTCAACCACTTTAACATTGTCAGGCAATGCCTTGATAACCAATTGAGAAGTTGCATGAGGCAAGCCGCAAAACACCAAATCGACCGCGTCGAAATCGATTTCCTCGATCCGGCACAGGGTTGGCAGGTCCAGATGGCGCAAATGCGGAAACACATCGCCATAAGCCATGCCTGCCTTGCGATCAGCGGCCAGCGCGGTGATGGTCATGCCCGGGTGGGTGGCAATCAGCCGGACCAGCTCGGCACCGGTATAGCCGCTGGCCCCCAGAATGGCGATATTGTGTTGTTTCATGCTATGTCTCTATCTTTTCCCATTCGGCCCCGTGGCCCAGAAACCGGCTGGCGCGTTTTGACACTTCGGCAACATCGCCGGTGGTCAGATAGGTGGTGCCGCCAATTTCGGCAAAACCGCTATGTCGTGTTAGATAGTCCGCCGTAGCCTGCGCCACAAGGTCGGGTTGCGAAACCAGTTTGGTTCCGGCAGGCAAAGCGGCGCGAAACAGGTCTTCGACCAGCGGATAATGCGTGCAGCCCAGCACCGCCGCCTGCGGTTCGGGCAAGCGCTGCAACAGCTTGTCCACATGGATTTTGACCAGCGCCGCCGCAACCGCATCCTCGCCCGCCTCGATCGCATCGACCAGCCCGTCACAAGCCTGCCCGACCACCGCCACGTCACGGGCGCGAAACTTCATTTCGCGCGGAAAGGCGCCGCTATCAAGCGTTGATTGGGTCGAGAACACCGCGACATTTTCCAGTCCGGTATGGGTCGGCGCGGCATTGTCGCCCCAGTCCCGCTGGGTCAGATGCTCGATCATCGGCACAAACACCCCCAGCACCCGACGCTTGCCCTTGGGCAGCCAGTTGACCTGCATCCGGTGCAAGGCGCTGGCCGAAGCGGTGTTGCAGGCCAGAATAACCAGATCGCAGCCGCGATCAAACAACGCCTGCGTGCCCCGCGTGGTCAGGTCGAACACGTCATAAGCGTCGCGGGTTCCATAGGGCGTGTTGGCATTGTCGCCCAGATAGGTAAACGCCTGCTCGGGCAGGGCTTGCTGCAAGGCCCGCAGAATGGTCAACCCGCCTAGTCCGCTATCAAAAATACCAATTGGCATGGGGCCACCTTCAGTTTCGAATCAATCGACGTGCTTTGAATAGACCGATAGCGAATTCCCTGTGGAAACGCAAAAGGGGCCGACAAGCATCGGCCCCTTTGTTCTGGTTTGATCGGGGTTTAGCGGCCCAGCATACGAACGCTGCCCACTTCGACCTCGGCAATCGGAACACCAAGGTATTCGGCAACCACCAGCGATACGCGCTCAACAATCCGGCTGCGCATGGTCTCGCCACGCGCTTCGGATTCGCGTGCGGCAGCACCGCCATAGGCCTTCAGGTCGGCTTCGATTGCCGCAGGTCCGGCCAGCACTTCGCGGGTATTCGCATCAACCACGGTCAGGATCAGGTCGGTATTGTGAATCCCGCCGATATTGCCGCGTGCCCGCGGGGTCAACGAGTGGAACTGCGTTACCTCGGCGCGCAAGATCACATTGCGGCTACCTTTGATAGAGGTCTGCATCCGGTCGGCAGCAGCTTGCAACGCTTCTTCGATAACACCTTCAACCTGCGCATAAACGTCGCCCGGACCATCGCCATACCAAATGATATCCACATTCGGAGCCTGACCATTCCGGTCCGTCGTGGTCAAGGTATGCGGAGCGGTTGCCTCTACACCGACAACGTTCCAGTTATAGGTCAGATCTTCACGCAGCGGGGTCGGAAAGTTTGTGTTAACGCTAACACAACCGCTAAGCCCCAAAGCAACGGCAACAGCCATCAATAACGTTTTACTCATCTGGATCACTCCACAAAATTTTGTTTAAGACAGGTTCGCGATAGGCTAAAAATCGCTCAAAAACAAGGAAAAGATCGAATATTAAGCAATAATTGTTAATTATGCGACATATTTGAATCACTTTTTTCAACTTATAAGGTGGCTAAGCCGGCAGTGTGGATATTTAAACAATGTCTTGTGTCCGAATGAAACAATGCAGGAATTTCACATCCAGATCATGCAAAATTGCCCGTATATTCACTCGGGAAGGAAATCGGATGTAACCGTCAGGCAATGCTTGCGCAATATCTGGTAAAACGGTCGGGCGCGATCGGCCAGTTTTCGTTCGGCATTCGGCAAAACCGGCACGCCCGAGGTCTCGGGCGAAAAACCCGAACTGTTCCAGACCGACCGGTACCAGTGCGACGCCCAGACTCCGTCATCCTTATGGCCACCCAAAGGCCAGTCAAGCATGGCCGGTTGAAAGGCAATCCCGAGCTTTTGGCACAGGCTGCGCAGCATCGGTTCGGGGTGGTTGCGAATATCGGAACTGTCAATCACGACCGGCACCTGGCCGGTCAGGTTGGCCACCTGATCAAATATCTGCGCCTGTTGCCAAAAGCCGATATCGTCAAGGCAAGGGTGTTCGCGTTTGGCGTGATAGCTGGCAATCACCCGTTCGGGCGCGCGGATCAGGAAAACATGGGTCAGACCAGCCATCCATTGCCGGTCAAACCCGGGTAACAGGTGCTGGGTCATGTGCTTTTGATAAAAAAGCGCCTTACCTTTGGGTGGTCGGGTCAGACAACGCCGGATAACCTTGTCAGGGTCCGGCTCTCCGGCGTCGATAATCTGCTGGCGCAGCGGATGGTCGATGCCGGTAGCTTGCAGATAGGCGGCGTAAAACGGCTCGTCCCAGATGGCGCAATCATCACGAGCGCCAAAGCTGTACATCATGGCCGTTGAAAGGTTGCGCGGGCCGGACCACATGGCAATGCGCATCACGCCACCTCGGCGGCGATCAGGGCCTTGTATAGCGCCCGTATTCGCGTTGTGACCGGCCCCGCACCATCGCTGATCGGGCGCCCGTCGATGCTGGCAACCGACGTTTGCGCACCAAAGGTGCCGGTCAGAAAGGCCTCGTCGGCACCATAGGTATCAACCAGCGAGAAATTCCGCTCGAATACCGGAATACCGTTGTCGCGGCATAGCCCGATCACCTTGGCCCGGGTGATCCCGTTCATGCAATAGTCGCCCGTCGAGGTCCAGACCTCGCCCTTGCGAACGATGAAAAAGTTGCAGGCGTTGGTGGTGTTCACGAAGCCATGCACATCGAGCATCAGCGCTTCGTCGGCGCCGGCCTTCTGCGCGGCGAGGCAGGCC